>JAOUJW010000024.1 GCA_029882975.1 Gammaproteobacteria bacterium | reverse complement strand
AACCTACCTTTGCAATGGTCTTCTTCGTTGGCTTTACGCGCAATCGACTCATTCAAACAGCGCATAAACCAACTGATATCCATTAACCGGTCTCGCCACTTACTAACAATGGTCGACAAAGTATCCAATTCGGCTTTACTTTGTTTTTCAAAGTTGATGTATCTCTGAACTAAAAGATTTCCTTTAAATAAAGTCAACCAGCGATTGATTACCTCTTTTTCGGACCAAGAACGGGCTTTGTCCTTATTGACATGCAATACCAAATGATAGTGATTGCTCATAATGGCATAAGCGCAAATATCTATGGCAAACACCTCACCCAACTTCTTGATTTCATCCACAATCCACTGTTTTCGGTGTTCGTAGCTTTTGCCGGAATAGAAGTCTTCGCCGCACAAATACGCTCTGCGCACGCAACGGGCAATGCAGTGGTAATAGGGAGTGGAATTTATATCGACTTGATGCTTACGAGATTTGGTCATTCCTTGATCCTGTTGCTGTTTTGATCAATAAGCGGCTGAGTCTGCCTGGTAATGTAAATTATGTACATAAAGTTGGATGGGTTGTCTATGTATTGTTAGAAAAACATGGGTGTCCTATAATTCCTCTTTGGTGTCCTATAATTCCTTTTCTTGTGGGAAGTTTAGCGTGATACCCGAGGTTGCTTATAGTAAACTGAAAAATAACATTGGAATGTGGTGTTAATCAGAGGATCCGTTCATGTACCACCGTAACTTATTCGTTCTTTGTTTGGTGGCAGGTCTTATACAGGCCTGCTTTCACGACGAAGAAACGGGCAATCCACCGGAAATGGTCGTTGTTTCTGGCTTCATGCCATATTCCATGCAGGGTTGGGAGGCGATAGGGCGGTTGGAGGAAGGGTTTATTTTTGGAACGGATAGCTACGACTCAACCGCCCCAGATCCTTATTACAGATTAGGTAACTACATTGGAAATAGCGCTTCACGGCCTTTCTCACTGTTTATCGAAACAACCGGAGGCTCATATACCGAACCCGCGGATGGCACCGTTGTAAGTATGGGTGCAGGTGATGCGTTGCGTGGTGTTACGGCGTTTTTGACCGATGCAGATGTCACGCTCGATGTTCACTTGTCATATTATACGACAATTGCCGAGGGCTTTGTAAAGTACCAAATGGCAATAGCGGATCTGATGGGTTTCCGTGTTGATTCGGAACTATTTGTTTCTCGTTCAAATGCTGAATTATCTTACTTGGCTAGATTCGATGTTCTATCGACGAAGTATCAAGACACGACGGATAATTCACAGGTTTTTACGCACCCTATGAACTCTGAGACGAATCTGGGCTTATTGTTGGCGGGAATCAGTCAAATGACCCTGGACTGGTCGGTAGAAGCTGGTCAGGTTAGTCGCGCAAGGCCTTACACCAGCATTGATTTTATCAACGTTGCATATGAGGATATTGCATATGACGGAGTATTGGATGGGAAGGGTCCCAGCAGCATACAACTTAGTGTGGGCATCAAAACGATTGACTCAAACACCTACCGCCACGATATTGCCGTAGCACTAATGCGGTATGTAGATAATGCTAGAAATCAAACTGGATTTACGCGGGAACAAATGCTCTCGGCCGCTTTGAGGCAGAATTATTCTACGCACATGATGTACGGTGGTTATCCTCCGATTGATCTGTATGAGGGGGGCGCGACCATAAGAAATTTTATGCCCGCTCGCGACTCTACGGTAAGCGGTGATTCCAGTTTTAGCGTAGACCTGTATTGTACAACTGGACTAGATCAGGTCGAGTTTTTCATAGATGATGTCCACTATTCGTATGGTTCGGTTCCGGTTAGTAAGCCAATTAATCTTACGTCCACTTCACTGTTTTATGCGCCCGATTTTCAACCGGCGGGAACTAGCGGAATACACACGGTAAAAGTGGAGGCAACTTGTGTGGGTGGAACCGTTACCAGTCGAACCAACACCAATGTTACGTTTGACAATTTGTAATCACATGAACATTAAAAGGCACCCAAGAAATAAAAAAACCGCCCAGTGAAAATCCTTCCCAGATTTTAATAAACCAAACGGAATCCCCTCTTTCTTTTTTTCGGCCTCATTGCCATCAAAACCTAGCAATGTCGGTGTGCTGGATAGAGGTTGAGATGTAGCGCTATGGTTTTGTGTTAATAGACACTTTGGGGAATCTGTTATTCTGTTCGGCGGAATACGCGGGGCTATTCCGCCCTACTGGAAGATGTGCGGGGCATGCCTTTGGCGGGGTGCGGCATTCCGCCTTTAGGATTAGAAAATGAGAACTGTTCCTCAGTAAAACTGCATGGAACATGGCTTGTAGTTTTGTTGGATTTTAATTAGTCTATTCTTTCTATATTCGTGGAAAGTTTGTTGAGAAAGTATTGATGAGAACTATGAAAATCTCCGGTTTAGCTTTGTCATTTATTTTGTGCTTCGGTCTGCTGATTCTGTCTGTCAGTTCATCTCTGGCGGTAGAGAAGCCAGTTTACGATAGCATGACTATAGAAGGGTGGACGGTTTATCTGGAGCGGGGCTTGGTCAATGATGCCAGGGCTCGCAAGGTGTTGAGATTTCTTCAGGTAAATAGATTAAAGGACACCCAAGAAATAGCCCATAGAAAAACCGATTTGAGAAAATTCTTCCCAGATTTTAAGATCAGCCAAATCAGAAGCCCTCTTGTGGTCAGTTATTAGGTGAATATCGGTCAATGATCGGAAAAAGCGCAGTTCAAGGCGGCTCGTAGGAAAATCAATCCAAACGAAGCCCATTCATCCTTAGAATGAAGATCAGTTTTTACTGCTACAGGATAGGGTGGTTTGGTTAATGCGGCGGAGGCGCTCGATACAAGGCCTCACATCGGTTGATGCCTTTAAACCAAGAGCGGCCTTCCATGGATTCACTAATGGACCGCAAGCGCTGGGGGTGGCCAACGGCGTTGAAAAACCGCCGTTCAAATTGTTTGATATTTTCCAGCCAGTTTTCTTGGTTGAGATCCAGCTTTTGTAATAAGGGCTGAACGTGTTTGGGAATAAGGCCTCTCTCGGCCATCCATGGCCTCCGCGGCATTATGTCGTCCTGTCAAGAACCTTTCTTATCGTCCCGAATGGCTCTACCGGTCCAATCGGTGAGTTCAAAGTAATCCACTAAACCAAACGGAATTCCGACTTTCTTTTTTGCGGTCTCATTGCCAGCAAAACCCAACAACGATGGCGCGTTAGATAGCGACTGAGCGGTCTTAATGCGTTTTTTGGTTAAAACCGTTGTCCCGGATCGTTTGGCTTCTTTCTGTTGAATCCTCAGTTGTTCACCCACTGCGGCAATTCTTGCCTGAATGGACGTAAAATCGGATTTCTCCAATTCCTCAGACATACCAGCCCGAATAGGATTCAAATCCACATACATCATACAAGTGAGTAGGGCGGCTTCATCCAGTAATGCCTGGCTCTTGTGGCGCCATCCTGACGAACAGGGATGTTCTAATGCCGTGGAGCGCAGGGATGCGCGAGAGCGGCCAGAACCTACCTTTGCAATGGTCTTCTTCGTTGGCTTTACGCGCAATCGACTCATTCAAACAGCGCATAAACCAACTGATATCCATTAACCGGTCTCGCCACTTACTAACAATGGTCGACAAAGTATCCAGCTCGGCTTTGCTTTGTTTTTCGTAGTTGATATACCGCTGTACCAGGAGATTGCCTTTAAACAAAGTTAACCAACGATTGATCACTTCTTTTTCAGACCAAGAACGGGCTTTGTCCTTATTGACATGCAATACCAAATGATAGTGATTGCTCATAATGGCATATGCGCAAGGCGATGATTTCTTCGGTGTTATCCTTGATACGTTGCTCCAGTTCCATGACGAATACGCTGGGGCTATTCCACCCGCCATGTGATGGCGGAGCCCGACATGCGAGTTAGTGCCTACACAATAATAATTGTTACGCAAAAGGTCCTAATGGCTGCCGTCTTTATTTATTGGCGTTGTATAAAGCCCTGGCATTCTTTCTTTCATATCCCACCCAGGTCATCAATAGAGTTAAGTTGACGGGCGTTACCGTGGGGTTGGGATCTCCGGGGAGTAGTAGTCTACGCGGCCGCAGGGGGCTAAACCAAAGCCGGTGCATATAGGTATTAGGTGTTTCCTGAAAAACCTGCTGCATGGGGTCCAGGCAGGGGAGGGAGTCTTGAGGTCTTTGACCTGCGCGGGTTTTTGAGGAATACAGTTCGCTGGCGTGAATATTGGGGTTGATGTAGTCAATATCACTGCGCCCCGTGTGACCCACCGGACCTCGTCCTTTAGGATTTAACCGTTTGCCGTAGAGCGCGGAACCCACGACGACCAGATCGACAAAGTATTTATTCACAAAATTTTGAATTTGGATCAATTCCATTTCACTCAGATCGCCAACACCCGGATTGATGGGGTTTAGGCTACGACCATCGTATTTTTTAACGTACTGTTCCAGTTTATCCTGAACATCTCGGCCCAGATTATTTTCTTTGGCGTATTGAAGCGATTGGTGAACTGACATTTCCATCGTATGGGATTCCGCATTTATTGTGTTTTAAGATAAAGAAACGGCCCGGATACAGGGAGTTCTATAACCCCTATATTTGAGCATGTGAGGTAAGATATCAACACCTTTGCGCCAGAGTCAAGGTGCAAGCCGTTGTCGATTTCGGTTTTCTTGCTGGGTCTAAACATTAAGGGACGAGATCTATCACCGATGAAATATTAATAAATGTGCGGCGACAATTCCTCCGATTTAGAAAATACGAAATCAGAATCTCTCTTGGAATCGATCTTTAGGAGAATACCTGTCAAGGAACTGAAAATGCGAAGGGCAAGTCGTTCGATTTAGCGACCATTTGGGTTGGTTAAAAACTCACCTATCTTTGTTTTGGATACGTGTTTATTGGTTTTTTGATCAGTGATTGGCGTCTAACAAGCTCGCCAAATAAAAACGGGGAATATTCCCCGTTTATGTTGACAATCAAAATTTGCGCATCTAGTATATGGCTTATATAGAAACGGGGAATTCCCCCCGTTTTTGTTGACAAGCTTTAGGGGCGGCGGTAGGCTCCAGGGTATGACGAGTGAAATAAAATCAACCATATTACAAGCCGCAGCCAAAATGTTGCGACCATTGGTAAGAGTGCTTTTGAAGTACCAAATTTCTTACGGTGAGTTTGCCAGTTTGTTAAGGCGTACGTACATCGAAGTTGCTGATCAGGATTTCGCCATACCGAACCGTAAAAGTACTTACTCCAAAGTGGCCGTTATGACAGGGATAGACAGAAAAATGGTGCAAGAGATACTGAACAGTAAAAAGGACACCTTTGAGCTAAGCAGTAAACCGATCAATAAGGGACTGAGTGTGGTGAAGACATGGACTACGGTGGCTAAGTACTTGGATAAGAAAAAGCGACCCATTGATTTGCCGTTAAGGGGACCTAAAAGCTTTGAAACACTGGCGGAAGAGGCCTGCGCTGACATAACGCCACGAGCTTTGTTAGACGAGCTGATCAGGGTGGGTGTGGTTGAGAGAATGGACAAGCAATCGGTCAGGTTGCTCAAAAGTACCTATATACCCTCAAAGGATGAGGAGCAATTGGTGAGTATTTTGTTCACTTGCGCCAAGGATTTGTTGGTAACCGGTGAGCACAATATCCGCAAAACGGATGGGATGCCGTGGTTTCAAAGGGAAGTGCCTTACAGTGAAATTCCGGAAAGTATCGTGGAGGAGTTTAGGCAATACAGCAATGAAAAATCCAGCGAGTTGATAGACGATGTCAATCGCTGGCTTAAAAGCAAAAAGAAGTCCATTAAGAAAAGTAATATTGAGTCAACGAAGCGAGTCGGGTTAGGTATTTATTATATAGAAACGGACAATAATGGGGATTAATTATGGGATATAAGAGACTAACGGATGTTCTGATGATAGGGGGGTTAGCGGCACTGCTGTTTGCCTGTTCGGGTGGTGAAGACGGTCCAATTGGCACCGGCGGAAAATTAGTCGGTACCGCGGCAGAAGGGGCGCCTTTGGCAAATGTTGTCATTCAACTAAAAGACTCAACGGGTCTGGTTTTGGAGAAAACGACTGATGATATGGGACGGTTTGAAATTATTATTACAGATACAACGCCCCCTTTCCTGTTAAGCACGACGACACCCAATGGCAAACGGCTTTTTTCGGTGGTCACCGATGCCGACACATCGAACAATGCGGTCACTAGAACAAATGTACACCCGCTATCTGACATCGTGGCCCGAAATTGGTTTACGTCAAGAAGTCGGAATATTGAATCTGAATTTGACACTGTGGGAGGATTCCAAACTCCGGCATTGGAAGGTTTCCAAGCTCAAATCAATGCTTTGATTGCAGCGATTAAAAATTTGTTAGCCTTGGCGTTTAGTGATCCGGCCTTTGCGGTCCCGGCGGATTTTAACTTTATGAGCTCTGAATTTAGTGCAGATGCCACAGGGTTTGATAAAGTGCTGGACTACTTAACGATTAAGTTTGTGAACGTTAATGGTCGCAGTGAGTTGACCATTCGGCTTCAAGACCCCGCCACAGGATACATTGCTACCCTAGTATTGGATTACAACTTAGTCAATGACTTATCGGATGTTGATCAAGAAGCACCGACCACGCCGACAAATCCCATCGCGTTTGCTGTATCGGCAAACAGTGCGATTCTTCTATGGAATGCCTCCGTCGACAATATTGGTGTTGCTGGATATCGTGTATATAGAGATGGTGCGCAAATCGCTACTACCCCGTACCCGGTGTATAGCGACGGTGGGTTGATTGCGTCAGACCCCAATTGTTTTTCCATAGAAGCCTTTGACGGTGCGGGTAACACGTCACAAAGAACCGCCGACGTTTGTGTAACCCTGCCGACGGCTACAACTCCACCGGACGTAACGGCACCCGCTGCCGCGAGCGATTTGGTAGCTATCGCCAACAGCCCTCACGAAATCAGCCTCACATGGACACCGTCACAGGACAATGATGTTCAGGGGTATGACATTTTTCGTGGTTCGTCGAATGCCGTCGATCTTAAAATTGCCACCGTCTTTATCAGTAGCTTTGAAGACTTTAATTTGTTTGCCGATGCGGAATACTGTTACAAGGTGGTGGCAATAGATTTCGCGGGAAATCGGTCTGCTGACAGTAACAGCACCTGTGTCACAACACCGGCTCTTGTTTCCGGTACGCCGTCAGCGACACCTAATCCGCCCAATGTTTCCGGTAGCACACCCACCAATCTCACGCAGCCAACGTGGATGTGGTCGACCGGGGGTGGAAACGGAAATGGAACATTCCGTTATAAATTGGGTGACAGTAACTTCGATACGGGAGCCACAACAGGAACGGCTACCAGTTTTACCCCGGCGAGTGCATTGCCTGAAGGTTCCCATACATTGTATGTACAAGAGCAAAATGATACTGGTGTTTTTTCAAACAGCGGCAGTTTCACTATCGTCATTGATATTACGGCACCTCAACCGGCAGCGTCACCGCAAGGTGGCACATTCACCCAAGCCACGCCCATATCGTTGGGTTGTTCCGATGCCGTGGACGCGAATTGCCAAGTGTACTTTACCTTGGATGGAACGGAGCCGTCAGTAGCCCCCGGGTTTTTGTATACGTCACCAATACAGTTGGACACGGATAGTACAGTGACGTTCCTCGCGACGGACGAAGCCGGTAATACATCGACATCTGTCATTGAAAGCTATGTTTTTAACATTCCGACCCCCGACCTCTCTTTGAGTGTTATTTCGAGTGATGCAACGGCAACCATCAGCAGCGATGTGGGTGGAATTAACTGCGGTAGTGTTTGTTCGGCAGTGTACGCGCCCAATACACAAGTAACATTAACCTATACCCACCCGCAGGGTTATGCGGCGAATTGGACCGGCTGTACGCCACTCAATGCCACTCAATGTCGCTTGAATATTGACGCCAACACTCGTGTTAGCGTGAGCTACCTGGTGTCCGGGAATGAAAACGAAATCAACGATAGTTTTGCGGACGCTAACGTGGTGAACTCTAATGCAACCATATCGGGGTTTTATAATTCAACCACGGACAACGATTACTACCGAATCGATGTGTCAGCTCCGGGCACCTTATACGCCACGCTCTCACACAGTACTGTGAATGGCTATCTTTACTTGTATGACGCCAATCAAGTTCGGATATCCAACACCAGTTACGCCACGGTTAACACGCTGACGCGATCCGTAACTGCAGGCACGTACTATATAAGAGTATTCCCTCTGGCTTCGCAATTCGACGTGAACAACCCCTATGAGTTGCGGTTAAGTGGTTCTGTGTTGGGAGGGGTAGGTCCGGATCAATACGAGGAGAACGATTCCTTTGGTGCGGCCACGGCTATTACTACAGCTGGAACCTATATGGCATATTACGATACGGTGAATGACTCCGACTATTACCGTATTGAAGTCAGTGCCCCCGGAACATTGTATATGCGGCTGGCACATAGCACGGTGAGCGGGTATATCTACTTGTACGATTCTACGCAAACGCGAGTTTCAAATACCAGCTATGCGACGGTCAACACCTTGACGCGCTCCGTGACTGCAGGGACCTATTATGTGCGGGTTGTTCCGTTTGCCACCCAGTACGATGTCAATAATGCCTATAGCTTGGAATTGACCGGCTCTGTGTTGGGGGTTACCGGTCCCGATCAGTATGAGGAAAATGACTCCTTCGGAACCGCAACGGCAATTACCACCTCCGGAACCTATACGGCGTACTACGACACGGTGAATGACTCCGACTATTATCGGATTAACGTCAGTTCGCCGGGCACCTTGTACATGCGGCTGGCTCATAGCACAGTGAGCGGGTATATCTATTTGTACGATTCCACGCAGACGCGTATATCGAATACCAGTTATGCGACGGTCAACACCTTGACGCGCTCCGTGACGGCGGGCACCTATTATGTGCGGGTTGTTCCGTTCGCCACTCAGTTTGACGTCAATAATGCTTATAGCTTGGAATTGACCGGCTCTGTGTTGGGGGTTACCGGTCCCGATCAGTATGAGGAGAACGATTCCTTCGGAACCGCAACAGCAATTACCACCGATGGGACCTATACGGCATACTACGATACGGTGAATGACTCCGATTATTATCGTATTAACGTCAGTTCACCGGGCACCTTGTACATGCGGCTGGCTCATAGCACAGTGAGCGGGTATATCTATTTGTACGATTCTACACAGACGCGTATTTCAAATACCAACTATGCGACGGTTAACACCTTGACGCGCTCCGTGACGGCGGGTACCTATTATGTGCGGGTTGTTCCGTTCGCCACTCAGTTTGACGTCAATAATGCTTATAGCTTGGAATTGACCGGCTCTGTGTTGGGGGTTACCGGTCCCGATCAGTATGAGGAGAACGATTCCTTTGGCACGGCGACATCCATTACCACCGATGGGGTTTACACGGGGTATTACGATACGGTAAATGATTCGGACTATTATCGTATTGAAGTTAGTTCGCCGGGGACATTGTATATGAGGCTGGCTCATAGCACGGTGAGTGGGTACATTTATTTGTATGACTCCAATCAAACTCGGGTTACAAATACCAATTACGCCACACAGAACACCCTGACGCAGTCTGTGGCAGCTGGTACCTACTATGTTAGGGTTTTTCCTTTTGCGAGTCAGTTTGACGTAAACAACTCCTATAGTTTGGAGTTGAGCGGTTCGGTCTTAGGTGTTACCGGCCCGGATCAATATGAGGCCAATGATACTTTTGGTACCGCTACGCCAATTAGTGCCTCGGGGACCTTTTCAGGTTACTACGATACGGTGAATGATTCGGATTATTATCGTATTGAAGTTACTTCGCCGGGTACTTTGTATATGCGTCTCTCTCACAGTTCGGTAAATGGCTATATTTATTTGTATGACGCCAATCAAGCCCGGGTGTCTAATACAAATTATGCCACAGTGAATACATTGACACGCTCTGTGACTGCAGGTACTTATTATGTCCGGGTTTCTCCCTTGGCGAGTCAGTTCGATGTTAGTAATGCATATAGTTTGGAGTTGAGTGGTTCGGTCTTAGGTGATACCGGTCCCGATCAGTATGAAGAGAATGATTCCTTTGCAACTGCAGCTGTTATTTCCGAAAATGGAAGTTACCAGGGCTATTACGATACGGTGAATGATGAGGATTACTACCAGATTGTTTTGGCAACGGCAGGAACTTTAACGGTTTCGAATTCACATAATACGGTTAACGGGTATATTTATTTGTATGGTGCCAATCAAGCACGGATTGCTAATACCAACTATGGCACCGCTAACACTTTGACTCAAGTACTGACAGCCGGAACTTACTACGTGAGAATTCTTCCGTTGGCAAGTCAGTATGATGCCAATACTGCCTACACGATGAATGTTTCAGTAACGCCATAGGCTTGCGGTTGACTTCTTTTCCCGGTGCGCACCCGCGCACCGGGATTAAGATGTTTAAAGAATTAGCTTTATTGGGATTTTACAGTCGTACCACATCAAATTAAAATGATTGCTCATAATGGTATAAGCGCAGTTGTCAATGATAAACGCTTCGCCCGGCTTTTGACTTTCTTTAATCCACTGTTTTCGGTCCTGTGTTTTTGTACCCTTCCTGATCAGTTTACGTGAGTTACTTGAATCCCTTCACTACGACGCCTTTGAGTTCGGGTACGTGGTCAGGGTCTCCGTAGGCAGGAACAACGCGAATTTCCAGTTTAAGTGTATCTCCGGGGTTGGCTTGCACCAGGGCCGGTAAGTTTTTCGGTAATGCGATATGGAAACTCACGGTATCCGACATTTTCATGCCGCTCATTCGTGGACCGAAAAACGCTATCGTACCACCGTAGTAGGGGCTGTCTGCGCTGACACGTTTTACATCCGCCGGTGCGTTAACCAAAACATCGTATTCGCGTACGGTTTGTCCGGCGCTGTGCGGCAACATAATTTCCAGGACCAATGGCTTGTGTTGTTTTTTGTCCGTATGGGATTTTAACAGTTGTGCGGGAATTTCCACCGTGGCGGAATTTTTACTGACATTGGCGGTGTGATGGCTGGTGAGGGATTTCTCCTTCGCAGCCAACCGTAGCGGTTTGCCAATAACTTGTTCGCCAAACCCCGGTGCATAGGCGTAATCAAAAACACGGGTGTTGATATAGTCACTGGCCTTTTTTGTGCCCACATGCTTACCTGACTTGTTTACATAAAATTGGAACAGCTCGTTCATATACAATGTTTCGTCCGCACCGGTGGGTAGATAGGGTAACTGTCGATTCTGTTGTTTTCGAGTCCAGATATCCCACAATCGATCCATATTGGAATGGTGCAAAAAGAACACAGGGTCGACCGGCGAGAGGAAGTTGGTCATATTGCCGTAAGGTCCAAAATCGATTGCCCCCACGCCACCGATATTGTTGTGCACTTTGTTGTGGGGTTGGCCTTCTAGGATGGAAAAAAATGTTTTACTGTCGGGTTGTACGGTGTGCGATGTGGTCTTAGTGCTGTTAAAGCTCGTTGTGGCGTCATCGGTATAGAACTCTACGGGTAATAAGCCGGACAGAACCGTTTGTGCGGATACGGCGTTTGCGGTTTTACTATCGAGTTTGGGGTTGTCTTTTGATAAGTAGCGTGCGCCGCAGGTGTTGGTGTAGGAAAGGTTCGAGGCGAGGTATTGCCCGGAGCCGGGGTCGAAACCGATAACACTATTCCACAGATCCTCGAAAGTATTGTAGCCGCGTTCTGTTTGCTGCTTTAATTGAGAATCCGTAAGCGTGGTCCAGTAGGTCATTAACGCGGGTTTTATAAAATCTGTAAATAGCTTCAGGTTTTTTGTGTAAGTGGCAAAAGCATTGTTCGTCGGTGTCAGTACATCCTCAAACATGCCCGGCGGTATGCGGGGCATTTCCGTCCAGTCCCAATAGGGCAACGCGAAGTTTTTGTCTTTGCTCAAGTCGCGGATAATCTGTTCCAAATATCCTATATACCCCCGATGCCAAACGTAAAACCACCAATTTCCATGCGGACAATCCATAAAGTGAATGAAGGCATAGCGAAACCAGTTGCGCGGATCCTCGGCGGGTAGTTTAAGCATGGCTCTAATTCCCTTTTTATAGCTTTGTAACATTCGTTTTCCTTCTTTGCTGCCGACGCTATAGCGGGTATATCTGGGTTTGCTAGCGGCCATGGCCATATTGCCAAGTGAGGGTAACGTCATGCCGGCGACGGCAGCTGATGAGATGGCCAAAAACTCGCGACGGGTATAGTGAGGCATGTTTTTCTCCTTGTTGTTTTTCCATAGATGTGGCCCAGTGAATCACTAAACATGGCCTTTATGTTGGGTGGTCCCGTTAGTATAGGTATTCCTTTCTGTAATAAAAGAAAACTACAGGAAACGACAGGTCTAGCTTTGCCGGGCTAAAGGCCGGCGATGTGGAGGTGCAGGAAAGTTGTGTCGTTGAGTACTGAGTGGCGAGCCGGGTCCAGTCTATTGCCTGCCAATCCGTGTCGCTGATTTTACAATGCCACTAGTGGGTTTATATCCTTGATGTTTGACTTTTTTATTCACATGCAAGCCAGTTGATTAGAATTGTCCATTATGATGTACGCGCACTAACCTTGATCATGGTCCGCACAGGGGCCGCGATATTCCTCCGGTACATTGTCCGGGCAGATGCCGCATTGTTCATTGCCGGGTACGGCGAAATCGATTTTTCTGGGTTTGGGTAAGTCCATGGCGTTCATGATGGCGACAAACTCTTCCAGAGTTTTGTCATTACCGAGTCTGGGATTGCGTTTTTTCTCTTGGGCGATGGTGGTGATGAAGCGGCCTTCGTAGTCGTGTCCGGGGTAGACCAGGGTCTCGTCGGCTAGGCTAAAAAATTTATTGTGAATGCTGGCATAGAGAGTGGCGGCGTCTCCCGATTGGAAATCCGTACGTCCGCAGGCCTCAATGAGCAAGGCGTCTCCACTGAAGAGCATTTGTTGGGTTCCGTTATCGATAAGATAAGCGTGGTGGTGATCCGTATGTCCCGGAGTAAATAGTGGGTGCAGTTCAATATTGCCTACGCGGAAAACTTCACCTTCGCGTATACCGATATCGGCGCAGGCTAAGGCGTCCATGGCCGGGTAAGCCACCTTGCACTGACTTAAAGCACGCAAGCGGTGAGCACCGCTTAGATGGTCGGCATGGATGTGAGTGTCCAAGGTATAGCTTAATTTCAATCCCAAGTCACTAATGACTTGAAGGTCTCGCTCTGCGGTGTCCAACACCGGGTCTATCAACACAGTCTCCCCGGTTTGAGAACAGCCCAGTAAGTAGGTGTATGTGCAGGAATCCGGTTCCAGCAATTGCTTAAATATCATAGACGCTCCGCAAGGTTTGTTTTTAACTATAGTAGCAAAAATTTCCGGATTTGGCCGGAGTCGATACAATCGTAGGCGTTTGATTCTACATTGAGCAGCCGTTGTGTTTGATGTGGGTCCAGTGGTGGATAAGGGGTATAAAGCGTAAGTTTGTTTCTTATGTTGTTACGTAAACACTTCGTCCGTGGCGGTGTTGCCTGGATACGATCAAGGTCTCCACACGTTTTGCAACAGCACTTGCGTAAATTCCAATTCCACGTGATCCATTTCCAGCGGCGTTGCAATCAGGTTTTTTAGTTGGGTGCTGCTCAGACCGGGATAGCCGCAGGGATTAATGCGGGAAAAAGGCCCCAAGTCCATGTCGATGTTAAAGCTTAAGCCGTGGTAGCTGCAACCGCGTTTGATGCGCAGGCCCAGGGCGGCGATTTTGGCGTCGTTAACGTACACGCCGGGGGCGTCGTTTTTTCGTTGGGCGTGTATGTCTTGTTGTGCTAAGTAATCGATGACGGCTTGTTCCAGGCAGGTGACCAGGGTTTTCACACCCAGCTTGCTTCGACGCAGATCCATGAGGATGTAATACACCCATTGACCGGGACCGTGGTAAGTGACTTGGCCGCCACGGTCACAAGGGATGACGGGAACGTTACCGGGATTAAGCACGTGCTCTGATTTGCCATTGAGGCCTAAAGTGAATACCGGTGGGTGTTGTACGATCCACAGTTCATCCGGAGAATGTTCCGTGCGCTCCGAATTGAACTGCTGCATGTCATGCCATACCGCAGCATAATCCTGCAAGCCCAGTTTGCGGATACGGGGTTGGCCGAGGTTGGCGGAGGACATTGCGGACAACGAACCGATGCTGCGCTACGCTTATAAAGTCATGACCACGTGGTCACTGGCGTTGAGATCAATGTAAATGGCGTCCAATTGGGCTCGGCTGGTGGCTTCGATGGTGACTGTGATGGAAATATATTTGCCATTCTTGCTGGGTCTTTCCTTGCAGTGGTGTGTTTGCACCTCCGGCGCATGGCGTTGCACGATGCGCAATATGGTTTGCTGTAGCTGAGGTGACGCCAGCCCCATGGCTTTAATGGGGAACAAGCAGGGAAATTCCATGATGTCTTCCGGTTCGCTCATCGCTGTTCTCGTCGTCTCTATCGGTCTCTCTCAGGGTTACAGATTCTTGGTCTTGCTATAACCTTGTATAGCTGGTTGGTTATGCTTCTGCGCCTTGGCGTAACGCTTGTTTGTAGTCCTGGTACAGTTGGTACATGGTTTGCCACAGTGTTCCGGGTTTGCCACTGCCTACCGCACGTTTGTCCAGGTAGGTGACGGGCAGTATTTCCTTGGTGGAACTGCTGAGCCAGATTTCTTCGGCGTTTTGTAATTGTTCCAGGCTGATTACCGTTTCTTGCGTCGCCATTGCTTGCTTTTGAGCCAATTCCAGTATCAGATCACGGGTAATGCCGGGTAATAATAAGGGTCCCTTGGGCGGGGTTTTAATGATTCCGTCTTCCACAATAAATAAATTGCTGGCGGCTCCTTCTGTGGCCTGGCCATCGCGAATGAGAATGGACTCAGACGCGGACGCGTCTATGGCTTGTTGGCGTAACAGTACATTGGGTAACAAACTGATGGCTTTGATATGGCAATTTACCCAGCGAAAATCCTCAGCCGTGATGGCGTGCACTCCATCCCGTAGAGTTTTTTCCGGCAAAGGTGAAAGGGGGTTACACATCATGAACACGGTGGGTTCGGTGTCGCCGGGAAAGGCATGATCACGGCTGGCGACACCTCGGGTAATTTGCAGGTAAACGGACCAATCTTTGCCCTTGCCCTCATTTTTCTCGATCAGTTGTTGAATCAACTGGCCCCACTGTTCTACGGTGCAGGGTTGTTTGATACGTACCGCTTCCAGATTATTGGCTAGGCGTTGTAAGTGTTCATTGAGTCTAAAGGGATGGCCTGCATACGCCGGAATGACTTCGTAAATGCCATCACCAAAAATAAAACCTCGGTCTAAAACAGACACGCAGGCTTCGGTGTCGGGCAGAAAACTACCATTGAGATAAACTTGTGCCATGTATGATTACCGCGGGATGTTAAGGTTAAATTGATTGTTCTCAGTTGATGGCCAGTTTAAAACTGTCCACCAGATTTTTCCACAGGCTGCCTTCTTCAATGTCTTCCAGGGCAACCAGTTTACGAACCGCATAGTTTTTCTTACCCAGCATAATATTAACGGTGCCGTAGACTTTGCCTTTTACCACCGGAGCGATGATTTCAGCATTGATGCTCATGCTGGCATCCAGGTTTTTGTATTGGCCTTTGGGTATGGTGATATACAGGTCTTCGTTGATACCCAGTGGCAGTTCTTCGTTCTCGCCTTTCCAGATTCGCACATTGGTTAAGGCTTCGTTAGCCGCGTAGAGACGGTGAGTTTCGAAAAAACGAAAACCGTAGTTGAGCAGTTTATTGCTTTCAGTGGAGCGTGCGTCTTGTGAACCGGTCCCCAACACTACCGATATAAGGCGCATGTCTTTGCGTTTGGCTGAAGCGACCAAGCAGTAACCTGCGGATTCCGTGTGGCCGGTTTTGATACCGTCCACATCGTCATTCTTCCACAACAGAGTGTTGCGGTTTTTTTGCTTGATGTTGTTAAATTTGTATTCTTTGATGGAATACCACTCGTAGTGTTCGGGAAAATCCCGGATCAGCGATTTACCCAGCAAGGCCAGATCTCGCGGAGTGGAATAGTGTTGTTCGTGGGGTAGGCCGGTGGCATTGGCAAAATGGGTGTCGCTCAGTCCCAAAGCTTCGGCTGTTTGATTCATGAGCGAGACAAAAGACTCTTCACTGCCGGCGATGAATTCCGCCAGCGCAATGGTGGCATCATTACCAGACTGCACAATAATGCCTTTAAGCAGGTCCTCTACCGAAATTTTTTTCCCCACTTCGATAAACATGCGTGAACCTTTCATTTTCCAGGCTTTTTCACTAACAGTCACATTGTCTGTAAGTGAAATACTGCCGTTTTTCAGCTGCTGGGAAATGATATAAGAGGACATTATTTTGGTCAGACTGGCGGGTTCCATACGCACATCCGCGTTTTTATCCACCAACACCTGGTCACTGTTGAAATCCATGAGGATGAAACCTTCGGCTTTCACCTTGGGCGGATTGGGTACCAAAGGAGCCGCGAGAAGCGCTTGACTGCTAAGCAATAAAACGCAAATACCGGCGAAAAAGATGGGAATTAAATTCAGATTTTTAAGCATGATTTTGTCTATTGGCTGTCGTGTAAAACTACTAAAAATTGGTTCCGCTGGGATTTTGCCCGGATCCGGTGAAGATTCCGTTACTAATGTTGCTAAGGTCCTGTTACTAAGGTCCTGTTACTAAGGTTCTGTTATTAAGGCTCCGTGACGACGAAATAGTTTTTAATGCCCATTTTACCCAATTGTTCCTGAATATTCTCTATTTGCTGTGTATTTTGAAAAGGTCCCAAACGAACGCGGTAAATCAAGCCCTTATGAGTGCGGTGTTCGCTCAGTTTGGGTTCAGTATCCAGCTGCGGCGTGACTTTACTAATTAGATTTTGAGCATTTTGGCGCTCACGAAATGCGCCCATTTGAATATAACGCCGATTTTGAGCTTGTTTCTGCCGGCTCAATGTAGCTTGGGACAGCATTTTTCCCGGAGAGGTTCCGTTGGCGGGTGGAATTAGGGTTCGAACTTCTACGGTTGCGGTACCTTTGTGAGCCATGTCCAGTTTCATGGCTGCCGCGTAGGACAAATCAATCAGACGGTTATCGTGGAAAGGGCCCCGGTCGTTAATACGTACCACCACCGTGCGTCCATTGTCCAGATTGGTGACTTGCGCATACGTGGGGATGGGCAGAGTAGTGTGAGCGGCTGTCATGGCATACATATCGTAGGTTTCGCCATTGGAAGTGGTGCGACCGTGAAATTTACTGCCATACCAGCTGGCAATGCCTTTGGCGGCATAGCCGTCGGCGCTATTTTGGATAAAATAGGTTTTGCCGTTAATGGCATAGCTTTTGGGGTTGCCCTGTGGGCTGATAGGTTCGTAGCGAGGGACGGCATCGGCGATGCTGTCAGGATCAATGGGATGTAAGGGGGGGCCGTCCCTATTAAAAGACGCACAGGCGGACAAGGAAGCGGCGGTGCCGAGACTTATGGCATGCCGCCAAAATGGGTTTCTTTTTCCTTGGCGCTTTAAATAAATCACTTATTTGTTGTTGGCTACGTCGACCTTGCGTTTCTTAACAATGGCTTTGCTCAGCTGGTATACCGCCATAGCGTATAATTCATTGTGATTATAGCGTGTTATGACGTAAAAGTTGTTGAGTCCGACCCAGTATTCGTTGCCTTTTTTCTGTTCCAATTCGATTAAAGCGGCCTCGTGATCCGGATTGAATTCACCTTTGGTTTTCACTCCCAGGCGCGCCATGGCTTTCAAGCTGGTATTAGGGCGGATGCCTTTTTCCACCAGACCTTTGTATTTTTTGCCTTTGACTTTGGCTCGGCCGGCGATGGGTTCGTCACGTTGCCATTTGTGTTTGGCAAAATAATTGGCCACGCTGCCGATGACATCCACGGAATTGTCCCACAGGTCGCGTTTGCCATCACCATCAAAATCGACGGCATAGCGGCGGAAGCTGCTGGCAATAAATTGAGGTTTACCCATAGCACCGGCATAGGAGCCTTTCAGCGATAAAGGGTCTTTGCCTTCTTCCCGGGCCAGCAATAAAAATTCTGCCAGTTCTTTGCGAAAGAAAGTGCTGCGCTTCGGGTAGTTAAAACCCAGTGTAGCCAGTGATTCCACAATTCCGTAACGACCTTTGTGTTTTCCGTAGAGAGATTCGACACCAATGATGGAAATCACAATTTCAGGGGGGACACCGTAGGTGTCATAGGCCCGTTGCAAGGCTTCCTCGTGTTTTTTCCAGAATTTGAGACCGCCGTTTATGCGCTTATCGGTAAGAAAGATAGGCCGGTACTTATGCCAGGGCTTGGCTTCTGCCGGTCGTGTGATCGCATCGATAATTTTGTTATTAATACTCACTTTCTGAAAAATCTTAACCAGCTCTTCTTCCTTGAACTGATGTTCTTTGACCATTTGGTCAATAAATTGACGCACATCGTGGCGATCGGAAATGTCGGCGTTTACTGTAGTAGCGAATACAGCGCCAAAAAGCAGTACCGACAGAGACAAAACTCTATTAACTAGCATAACGGTCACCTGGATAAAAATTTTCGGTGTGTTTGAATAGACATGAGGATACCGAAACTCGCCATCAGCGTCACTATAGATGTTCCGCCGTAACTGATTAAGGGTAAAGGTACGCCCACTACAGGCAGCAAACCGATCACCATGCCAATATTTACAAAAACATAAATGAAAAAAGTCATAGTTAAGCTACCCGCGGTAAGACGGGTAAACGTGTCCTGGGCTTGAACTGCAATTAGTATTCCGCGAACCACCAGAAAAAGGTAAATGGTTAACAGTATGGAAATCCCCAACAGTCCAAATTCTTCGGAAAAAGCTGCAAAAATAAAATCGGTGGAATGCTCTGGAAGAAAATTCAACTGTGATTGGGAGCCGTTGAGCCAGCCTTTGCCATATATCCCTCCGGAACCAATGGCTATCTTGGATTGGATAATATGGTAGCCCGCACCCAATGGGTCCGATTCCGGATTGAGCAGTGTGATAACCCGGCGACGCTGGTAATCGTGCATCATAAAATACCAGACTATGGGGGCGCAGGCGGCAGCCAGCGTACCCAGAGCCGTGACCAGGCGCCAGCTAATGCCTGCAAAAAACAACACAAAAATCCCGGAAGAGGCAACTAAAATCGCTGTTCCCAAATCCGGTTGCTTGGCAATAAGTATGACGGGTGTACCGATGATCAAAGCTGCCATCAACAGGCTTTTACCATTGGGGGGCAGGGAGTGTTGCTCCGATAAATACCAGGCCACCATGAGCGGCACTGCTAATTTCATGATCTCCGAAGGCTGGAATCGAAACAGACCCAGGTCCAGCCATCGCTGCGCTCCCTTGCCCACGTCACCAAAAAACATGACAATGAGTAGCAGGGTGACGCCAAGGATATAAACCCACGGCACCCAGCGTTTAAGGGTATTCGGCTCTATTTGCGCCAGGACGAACAAAAAGCCGAACGCGATGATAAAACGAAGAATTTGTCGCCATACCAAGTCAATATTCTGGCTGCTGGAACTGTAGAGAGTAAACATACTGATGACTACCAGGGTCAAGATACCCAGTAGTAAGGGCAAGTCAATGTGCCAGCTTTCGGCGCTGGTTCTGCGTTGCCGGTTAAAATCACCAAATGATCCGTCTAGTATGCTCATGATTTTTTAGGAGGAGTCGTTTCTGCTACATTTTCAGTGTTTAAATAATAGTCCATTATCTTGCGGGCAATGGGGGCGGCTGTGGAGCCACCGTGGCCGCCGTTTTCCACTATTACAGCAACAGCGATGCGAGGTGATTCCACCGGTGCAAAGGCGATAAACAAAGCGTGATCGCGGTTACGCGCCGATATCTTGGTTTCGTCGTACTCTTCATCTTGTTTGACCGAAAATACCTGGGCAGTTCCCGTTTTACCTGCAATTTTGTAATGGGCTCCCTTGCTGATGCGAAACGCGGTGCCACGCCAGTCATGCACCACTTTTTCCATCGCTTTAATCACTTGTTTCCAATTGTCCACATTCTTAACCTCTACAGCCGGGCCCGTTTGGATGGGTTGGTCTACCCTTTCCCCTGCCGTTACCATTGCTGCAACGATTCGCGGCCGCATGGCTTGGCCATACATAGATAACGTGGCAGTAGACGAAGCCAGTTGCAGAGGGGTGACTAAGGTGCTGCCTTGGCCGATACCCACACTGACCGTTTCTCCCAGATACCAAGGTAGATTGCGGCTTTGCCGCTTCCATTCCGTGGTAGGCCACAAGCCGGCCAATTCTCCGCTAATGTCAGTGTCAGTCAAGCTGTTGAAACCAAAAGGAAACATAAAACTGGCGAGACGATCCACGCCGATTTTAACGGCCAGTTCGTAGTAAAAAACGTCACAAGATTGAACAATGGACTTTTCTACATTGACACTTCCGTGGCCGGTTTTTTTCCAATCGCGATAGCGGTGCGTATCCCCCGGCAGGCTGAACCAGCCTTTGCAGTTGGTTTCATGGTTTTTTGCGATGACGTTGCCTTCCAATGCGGCCAGGGAAATAAAGGGTTTCACCGTTGAGCCGGGTGGGTAGCGTCCGCGTAGGGCACGATTGAACAGGGGTAAGTCGTCGTCATTACGAAGTTCCGTGTAGGTGGTTTTGTCGATGCCGGTAACGAACAAATTGGGATCATAGATCGGGGTGCTGGCCAGTGTCAGTATATTGCCGTTAGCGGGGTCGATGGCAACAATGGCGCCTCGATGGTTCCCCAGGGCTTTTTCCGCGACGCGTTGTAACTTGGCGTCCAGGGTTAAATGCAAATCCTTGCCGGGTTCCGCGGCAACCTGGGGGATGACCCTTAGTCGTCTGCCGGATGCGTTGATTTCCTCTTGGGCAACACCTACATGTCCGTGGAGTTCAGTTTCGTAGTATTTTTCTATTCCGGTTTTACCAATGTAGTCCGTACCTTCGTAATCGGTTTTGTCTACCAACTGTTGTTCTTTTTCGTTGATTCGCCCAACATAGCCCAAAGCGTGTACCCCTAAACCTCCTTGGGGATAATGGCGGATCAAGGTGGCGGCAATGTCCACTCCGGAATAAAGATGTCGATTAACGGCAATTTTGGCGATTTCCTCGTCATTCAAACGGGTTCGCAAGGGTAGGGTTTTAAAGGGGCGATTGCGTCGTACTTCCCGTTTGAACTGACTGATGTCACCTTCACTGATTTCGATGAGCTGACTCAGCGATTCGATGGTCTCATCCAGATTTTTCACTCGCTCGGGTGTGACCACCAGGGAATAGGTGGGGAGGTTTTGCGCCAATAAAATGCCGTTGCGATCATAAATCAGGCCGCGAGTGGGGGCGACGGCCGAAATTTTAAAGCGGTTGTCTTCGGATAAAGTGGCATACAGCTCATGGTCCACCACCTGTAAGTAGATAAGTCGCGAAATAAGGACAATGGTTAGTATCACCGCAAAAACCACCATGACCACGGAACGCACATTAAACATTTGCGTTTCACGAAAATGGTCTTTTAGCGTGATTCCGGACATGGGAGTTAGCGAATTTTATAATGGCGGCGGTAAGCGCGTAGTATCATGTAGGTGAGAGGCCACACCAACATGCTACTTAAGGAAGGAAGCCAGTACGACATGCCTTGAGCGGTAACACCGGTCATGCCTTTAATCCAAAGAGAGAGCATCTGGTACAGTGCTACCAGCACAAGAATACTCATCGCTTGTTGCCATAATGGAAAAATACGAATGCGCAGATGCAGTTTAATGCCTAAATAGGCTATAAACGCCATTGCCAGAGCATTTTGGCCCAACAAAGCGCCACTGGCCACGTCATACATCAGGCCCACCACCCAAGCGGCAAAAACCCCAACCCGGTCCGGTAAGGCGATGACCCAGTAGATCAGCACGATAACAACCCACAAGGGGCGGAAAGATTCCAGCCAGGAGGGCATGGGGATCATGGACAGAATTAAAGACGCAATAAAGGTCAATAAAATCAAAAAACCGCCTTGATGTTTCACCAGGGCCATTATTGATCTTCCTTTTCAGTCGCTTCGTTGCCGCTTGTAGTTTTGGCTTGTTCATTGGCTTGAATTTGCAAGAACTCGTCAGTCCAGACCAGCAGTACCTCCCGGCTGGTTTCCAGTTTGGCAGTTGGTTTCGCAGTGACTACCGCATAGGATTGTGACGGGTCTTTTTGTACCGAGGTGACTTTGGCAACTGGGTAGTCTCTGGGGTAGCGCCCCCCCAGGCCGGAGCTGGTTAACAAATCACCTACTTCTATATCAGAGCTGTTGGCCAAATAGGGAATTTCCAGCACATCCGGGCTGCCATTGCCTACCGCAATGGCACGTAAACCGTTGCGGTTAATATGTACCGGAATAGCATGGTTGGGATCGGTAATTAACATGGCCGTACTGGAAAACGGGCCCACGTGAATGACCTGACCCATCACACCTTCCGCATCCAGCAAGGGTTGGCCACGGTAAACATCTTGGCGACTGCCCTTATTGATGACGATTTTGCGAGTAAACGGATCCGGATCCACGGCCAATAGTTCCCCGATTAAGACATTCTCATTTACTTTCTTAGACGATTGGAGCAATTCGCGCAGACGAATGTTTTCGACCTTGAGTGCGGATAATTTTTGCAAGCGCGCCAGTAACAAGGTGTGCTGCACGCGCAGGCGCGCGTTTTCTTCCAGTAAGGTTTCTCTGGAGGCCAATTGATCTGTGGCCCACTCGCCGGCGGAAGTGGGTATATTGACCAAGTATTGTATAGGGTAGACAAAAACGGATAGGGCGCTGCGGATGGTTTCCAGGTGATGTTGTCTATGATCCATTACCATAAGAATGACGGAAACCACCGTCACAATCACCAGGCGGCTGGTAATAGACGGTCCCTGTACAAATAGAGATTTTATTGTAAACCTCCAAACAAATGGTTAATCGGTGCGCTATTGTAAAACCACATAATAATCTGTCTGAGTTGTCTATACGCATCGCGTTTCCGAGAACCCACTTACTCTGTGGTGAATACATCCAGCCCGGTTTCGTCGATCATTTCCAACGCTCTGCCTCCACCTCTTGCCACGCAGGTCAGTGGGTCTTCGGCAATAATGACGGGTAAACCGGTTTCTTCCATCAGCAGGCGATCAAAGTCTCGTAACAAAGCACCGCCTCCGGTGAGTACCATGCCGCGCTCGGCGACGTCCGCACCCAGTTCCGGCGGGGTTTTCTCCAGTGCGGTTTTCACAGCACTGACAATGCCTGCCAAAGGTTCTTGTAACGCTTCCAGGATTTCGTTGCTGTTCAGGGTGAAACTGCGGGGAATACCTTCGGCCAGATTGCGTCCCCGGACTTCCATTTCACGAACTTCGTCGCCGGGATAAGCGCTGCCGATTTGGTGTTTGATTTTCTCTGCCGTAGCTTCCCCTATCAGGGTTCCGTAATTTCTGCGCACATAGTTGGCGATGGCTTCGTCAAATCGGTCGCCGCCGATACGTACCGAAGCGGAATAAACAATACCTGCCAGTGAAATGACAGCCACTTCCGTGGTTCCGCCGCCGATATCCAGAATCATACAACCGCTGGCTTCGTGAACCGGCAAACCTGCGCCAATGGCGGCTGCCATGGGTTCTTCGATGATATATACCTCACGGGCACCGGCGCCGGCGGCCGATTCCTTGATGGCGCGGCGTTCCACTTGAGTGGAACCGCAAGGTACGCAGATCAGAACCCGAGGGCTGGGGTGTAAAAACTTGAACTTGTCTTTATGGACTTTATGAATAAAGTGCTGCAGCATTTTTTCGGTAACTGTGAAATCGGCAATAACCCCGTCTTTCAATGGGCGGATAGCCTGAATATTCCCCGGGGTACGCCCCAGCATGCGTTTGGCTTCAATGCCCACTGCGGCAATACTTTTCGGCCCGTTTGTACCTCGTTCCGTTCGAATGGCGACCACTGACGGCTCGTCCAGAACAATGCCTTGTCCTTTGACGTAAATCAGAGTATTGGCCGTCCCCAAGTCGATGGACAGGTCGTTTGAAAAGGCTCCACGTAAATTAGAAAACAATCCCAAGGTGCTGATCTCTTAGTAAATTAATAATAAAAACAAGGTTGCGCTAATTTATCAATGCCTAGGGCTTTGGGCAAGGCACCATTTATGATAAGTTCTCACTTTTCCTTCAGGAAAAGAATAAATTGCCACCAGGATGATCAATCTATGTCCCTAGATAAAGATGACGTTGTAAATATAGCTCATCTTGCTCGCCTTGCTATCAATGCAAAGGATATACCAGAATACGCAAAAAATCTGTCCAGTATTCTTGATTTGGTAGAGCAGATGCAGCAAGTGAACACCGACAGTGTGGAGCCTATGGCTCACCCCTTGGACAGCACTCAACGGTTACGCGAGGATGCAGTGACAGAATCCAACGAGCGGGATCTGTTCCAGTCAATAGCACCCGCCGTTGAAGCAGGTTTGTACTTAGTGCCAAAGGTTATTGAGTAATCAAATTGCGTATTTAACATACAGCAATAGCGTACACACTTCATTCCACAAAAACGGATTATAAATGCATAATAAAACAATTGCTGAACTTTCTTCACTATTAGTTCAAGGAGACCTGAGCAGCGAAGAAATGTGCCAACATTTTTTGGATCGCATTGAAGCCTTGGATCCAAAACTCAATAGCCTCATCAGCGTGACGGCTGATATTGCCAAGGAGCAGGCGAGAGCAGCTGACGCCCAACGACGTGATGGTCAGGCGGGTCCTTTAACAGGTATTCCTCTAATCCATAAGGACATCTTTTGCACCAAAGGTGTTCGGACCAGTTGCGGTTCGCGCATGCTGGACAACTTTACTTCGCCTTATGATGCCACGGTGGTCAGCAAGTGTCGCGCAGCGGGCACGGTAATGTTGGGCAAGGCCAATATGGACGAATTTGCCATGGGTTCTTCCAATGAAACCAGTTTTTACGGGCCGGTGAAAAATCCGTGGAATTTGGACGCAGTGCCGGGTGGCTCTTCCGGTGGTTCAGCTGCAGCGGTAGCCGCACGCTTGGCCCCGATCGCTACAGGGACGGACACGGGTGGCTCCATTCGCCAGCCCGCCGCCCTGTGCGGCATAACGGGCCTGAAACCGACCTACGGGCGTGTTTCCCGTTACGGGATGATTGCTTTTGCTTCCAGTCTGGACCAAGCCGGTCCCATGGCACGCAGTGCTGAAGACGCCGCTTTGTTATTAACGGCGATGGCGGGGTTTGATACCCGAGACTCCACCAGTGTGGATCAGGCGGTGCCGGACTACAGTCAATCGTTGAACGATTCCATAGACGGGTTAACCATTGGCCTGCCCAAAGAGCATTTTGGTGAAGGTCTGGATTCCCAAGTTGAGCACGCCGTGCAAACTGCAGTGAAGCAATACGAATCCATGGGCGCCAAAGTGGTGGAGATATCTTTACCCAATACGGCTTTGTCCATTCCCACCTACTATGTGGTCGCGCCGGCCGAGTGTTCCTCCAATCTATCCCGCTTTGACGGAGTTCGGTTCGGCTACCGTTGTGAAAATCCTAAAGATCTGGAAGATTTCTACAAGCGCAGCCGTGGTGAAGGATTCGGCGAAGAAGTGAAGCGCCGTATCATGATAGGTACATATGCTTTATCGGCCGGTTATTACGATGCTTATTATCTAAAAGCACAAAAACTGCGGCGCTTGATCAGTGAAGATTTTAAGCAGGCATTTAAGCATGTGGATGTAATCATGGGGCCCACCACGCCCACACCGGCCTTTAATCTGGGTGAGAAAACCGATGACCCGGTCACCATGTATTTAAACGATATATATACCATTGCAGTGAATATGGCCGGGTTACCGGGTATGTCTATTCCTGCCGGCTTCGCCAACGGACGCCCGGTGGGATTGCAGATCATCGGTGATTATTTCTCAGAAGCGAGGCTTTTAAATGTGGCCCATCGGTTTCAATTGGAAACGGACTGGCATCAACGCATGCC
Source organism: Gammaproteobacteria bacterium (assembly GCA_029882975.1). Taxonomy (NCBI): domain Bacteria; kingdom Pseudomonadati; phylum Pseudomonadota; class Gammaproteobacteria; species Gammaproteobacteria bacterium. The sequence goes on along the minus strand of JAOUJW010000024.1, from coordinate 56,650 downwards.
GGCGGGTTTTGAATAAAACCGATTAGCCGCAAAAACAATAGCCGACAACAATTGAAAAGCGAAACGAATCTAAGAAGGGTATAACAATGCAATGGGAAGTGGTCATTGGCTTGGAAATTCACGCGCAGCTCGCCACCAAAAGTAAAATATTTTCCGGTGCGTCCACTGCCTACGGCGCACAACCCAACACGCAGGCCTGTGCAGTGGATCTGGGTTTGCCGGGGGTGTTGCCGGTATTAAATACCGAAGCGGTACGCATGGCGGCCAAGTTTGGTCTGGCCATTGGCGCCAAGGTGGCGCCGCGGTCGGTGTTTGCACGTAAAAACTATTTTTATCCCGATTTACCGAAGGGCTATCAAATCAGCCAATATGAGTTGCCCATTGTGGACGGTGGTCATATTGATATCGAACTGGAGGACGGTAGCGTCAAAACCATCGGTGTCACACGAGCCCATTTGGAAGAAGACGCGGGTAAGTCCTTACACGAGGACTTTCATGGCTTGACGGGTATTGATTTAAACCGGGCCGGCACTCCCTTACTGGAAATTGTTTCCGAGCCGGACATGCGATCCGCCGCCGAAGCTGTAGCCTACATGAAAAAAATTCATTCCCTGGTGCAATATTTGGAAATCTGCGATGGCAATATGCAGGAAGGCTCATTCCGTTGCGATGCCAATGTTTCGATTCGACCCAAAGGTCAAAAAGAATTTGGTACCCGAACCGAGTTAAAGAATATCAACTCCTTTCGCTTTGTTGAAAAAGCCATCAACTACGAGATTGAGCGTCAGATCGAACTGATCGAAGGTGGCGGCGTAGTCGTGCAACAAACCCGTCTGTACGATCCGGATGCGGATGTCACTCGGAAGATGCGTGAGAAAGAAGAAGCCAACGACTATCGTTACTTTCCCGACCCGGATCTATTACCCGTAGAGGTTAGTGAAGACTATTTACAGCAAGTCAAAGCAACCTTGCCCGAGTTGCCCGATGAAAAGAAAAACCGTTATATGGAACAACTGGGCTTGAGCGCCTATGACGCCGGGGTGATTACCGCCGGCCTGGCGCTGGCGAATTACTTTGAGGCGGTGGTTAAGGAAACCGACGAACCGAAGTTGTCGGCCAACTGGATCATCAGTGATTTAACCGGTGCATTAAACAAAAATAATCTCAGTATTCAGGACAGTCCGGTAAGTGCGCCTATGCTCAGTAGTATGATTCTAAAGATCAAGCAAGGCGATATCACTGGCAAAATGGCCAAACAGGTATTTCAGGCACTTTGGGATGGCGAAGGGGATGTGGACACCATTATTGAAAAACGCGGTTTGAAAGTGGCTGATTCCTCAGAGGTGGAAAAAATCATTGACGATATTATTGCCGCCAATCCCGGCCAGGTGGAGCAATATCGATCCGGCAAAGACAAACTGTTTGGCTTTTTCGTGGGTCAGGCCATGAAAGCGACCAAGGGGCAGGCTGATCCCCAGCAGGTTAACGAGTTGCTCAAGAAAAAGCTCTCCGGCGAATAGAGAAAGCCCTAAAATCAATGGGATGCTGTTGATTTGCTATAGTACATTTGTACTAGGGCCTTAGTTGTGTATAAAAACCGCTTTTTTCTGTGTACAGTTAAAATGTCCATGCAGAGCTTGCTGAATAACTCTGACCTGTGATTGTCTGGGTAGCTGAGACGAAAGAGGATAAACCGTTGAAAATTTTAGTTGCCGATGACCATGTATTGATCCGCGAGGGAATTCGCAACACCCTCCAGGAGATCTCCGCAGACGTTGCCATTACAGAAGCCGGTAATGGCAAAGAGGTTTTGGAGGCTCTACAGTCGTCGCCCGCATTTGATATTGTGTTGCTGGATCTGTACATGCCGGAGACAGACGGCTTTGAACTGTTGGGTCAGCTTGCAGAGAGTTATCCGGATACGCCGGTGGTAATTTTATCCGCATCCAATAAGAAATCCGATATGCGTCGTGCCTTGGATCGAGGTGCGTTCGGTTTCATACCTAAAACCACTCCACACGATGTTATGCTTAACGCCATCAAGTTGGTGATGTCCGGTGGTGTTTATGTGCCCCCCGATCTGATGAAAGCCGATGACGACGAAGACGAAGCAGAAGAAAACGCCACCAAGATCGATGACCACGAATTAAAAGAAACGCTCACGGATCGTCAATTTGACGTATTGGTACTGTTGGCCAAGGGAAAGCAAAATAAGGAAATCGCTCGCGCGCTGGGGGTGTCTCAGCATACGGTAAAAATTCACGTGACTGCTGTTTTTAAAGCACTGGGAGTGAATAATCGAACTCAGGCGGTGATTGCGGCCCAAAAGATGGGTTTGGCGGTTTAGCGGCTTTTCAGCTTTCATGCTATCTTAGCGCCTTTACGAATAATGGTTTGCGCCGGTGCCTATCAATGTTCCTCATAAGAAAGACCTCATGCCCTGCAAGTTGTTCGGTGAAAAATTATGTAGGAAACCAGTTCAGTCGGTGGCTGCTGGGAATGACTCTGGGGTTTTCCCAGGGGGCCATAGCCAACGAATTCAGCGAGGATGATTTTTTAGCGGATATACCCGTGGTGGTTTCGGCCAGTCGTCTATCGCAACCTAAGTCTGATTCTCCCGCATCGATTACCATCATCAATCGTGAAATCATCGACGCTTCCGGTGCGGTGGAGTTGGTGGATATTTTGCGATTAATCCCAGGGTTTCAAGTGGCACATGTCAGTGGTAACAGCTTTGCTGTCACTTATCATGGTCTTTCATTTGGCTTTCCCCGAAAGTTTCAAGTCATGGTGGACGGACGTTCCGTGTATCGACCCCTTTTATCCAATGTGGACTGGGCCAATTTGGGTGTGGCCTTGGAAAACGTGGATCGCATTGAGGTGGTACGAGGGCCGAACGCACCGGCCTATGGTTCCAACGCTTTTTTGGGCTCTATAAACATTGTAACGCGTCAGGCCTTTGAGGATCACGGTAGTTTGTTTAAAGTGATCCGCGGAACCCAGAGGACCGATAATGTGTTAATGCGTCATTCTGATAGTTTGGGTGATTTGGATTATCGAGTAACGGTCAGATCGCAGCGCGATGAAGGGTTTAACGCGGTGGTGGATGATAAAACCGTGAAGGACGTGGATATTCGCGGACAGTATACTCGCAGTCAACGGAATTTATTGGACTGGAGTCTGGGCTATGTGCATGGTCAGTTAGGTCTGGGGTTTGAAAATAACCCACTGGACCCGGCGCGAGAGAAGGATGTTAGAAGTTCTCATGCGCATTTACGTTGGACTCGAACTCAATCCAATACGGATGAGTTTTTCGTACAATTGTTTTATAACCGGCATGAGCAAAGGGATGAGTACACCGTGGATACCGCCGTTCTGGGTTTGCCAAGCGAGCTGGTTAATGTCGGTCAGCAGGATGGTTTGGCGGACCGAACCGAGTTGGAGGCGCAACACAATATTCGTCCTTTTGCCGGAATGCGGTTTGCCTGGGGTGGCAGCATGCGCCGCGATCGCATTAAAGGCCAATATATTTTGGACAAGGAAGGTTATATCAGCGCCCGCAGCGCCAATGTATTTTTTAACGGTGAGTGGCAATTGTGGGATCCTGTCTTGTTGAATTTTGGGTACATGGTAGAACAGTCCGACCATCGACGTCGTTTTAATTCACCACGTCTGGCATTAAATTACAAATTGAATTCCAATCATACGTTTCGTGTGAGTGGCTCACGGGCGCATCGAGCGCCATCTTTATTCGAAGCCAACCATCGTTGGGTAATCAGAGATAGCGCAGGGTCTGCCTATGTGCTCTATGCCAGCGATCCCAATTTACAACCGGAAAAGATTATTTCTTTAGAGGCGGCGTATCTGGCTGAACTGCCGCAATGGAATATTACCTTTGATATGAAGTTATTTAAGGAGGAACTGCGTAATCTGATTCTCGCACCGGAGGATTCCGGCGGGACTAAGGTATGGTCCAATAATGGTTACGCGGATACGGAGGGGGTGGAGTTTCAACTGGGGTACCAGCCCTGGTCACGGTTCAAAGTGGGCTTGCAGTATTCCTATGCTAAAACCCGCGGTGTTTTGATGAGTAAAATAAACCCGAATGTGGTCACTGATGCTGCCGACAATGTACCTAGGCATACCTTGAGTTTCAATCTGAGACACGATTTGAATTCAAACTGGTGGGGCAGTCTCAGTTTTTATCACGTATCCGATATGGAATGGGAAGGAGATGGTGACTACATAGATGGGTATTCGCGCTGGGATGCGCAGATCGTCAAAAAGCTGCGGTTCGGACTGGATTCCTCAAGTGCCCGTTTTATTATCCACAACGTCCTGGATGATGAATATGCAGAGTTCAGGAAGGAGAATACCTTTGGCCGACGTTTTTACATTAAGTTCAGTGCGGACTTCTAGTTCGTAGCGCCGGTGCGGCTATGGTCTTTTCACGCCTGATTCCTTGTTGCGTTTTAGTTTCCGGATTGTTTTTATCCGGCGCCATTTTTTTTGCGCACGCAGAGGAGCCGGGCAACGCAACCGTTCATGTGGTGTTTAGCAGCAATTCCAGTTCTTATGAGCGAGTGAAAGACGGGTTTGTTCGGGGTGTTCAAGACGGCAGCGCAGCCAAAATTCGCTATTACACATTGAGTGATATGGCGTCGTTAAGTCAGTCATTGGCTGTGCGTGACCTGGTAATTACAGTGGGTGTTAATGCCGCGGAGGTTGTGCTGGGTTCTGATTTGGCCGCTGCCGGTATTCTTTGTGTGTTTATTCCTAAGACCGCTTTTGAGTCTTTGGTACGTGCAGATCCGGCAAAACGTATATCCGCCATCTACCTCGACCAACCGTTTGAGCGGCAATTAAGTTTAGGGCGGCATTTATTGCCTCAGGCGACAACGGTGGGAGTCGCCTTTGGTGCTGTTTCTTCAGCGCGGCAGTCGGAAGTAGCACAGGCAGCACGTCAATTGAATTTGGAGTTACAGTCGGTTCACATTGGTCCGGGCAACTTCGTAAAGCAGATTCGGCCTTTGTTAAAGAGCAGTGATGTTTTTCTTGCTATACCCGATCCGCAAGTCAACTCGCCACGCCAGGCTAAATGGTTGCTCTATTCCGCCTATCGGCAAAAGGTGCCCGTGTTGGGGTTTTCTAAAGCCTATGTCACTGCCGGGGCTTTAGCCGCCGTATTCAGTACACCAGAGCAGATTGGTAAGCACTCCGCGGAATTGGCGCAGGCATTTCTCATTGGAGAATCTTGGTCCGAGTCCGTGTTTCCCAAATACTACAGTGTGGAGGTAAATCATTCGGTCGCTCGGTCTCTGGGAATAAAAATACCCGTAGGTATAGATGAGCCGGGGGTAAACAGTTATGAATAAATACCTGTTTAAGAAAATGGGTATCCGTTCCCGAGTATTGACGCTGGCCATATTCCCCGTGTTATTGATAGCCGTGTCCATGGCCTACTACACAGCAATAGAACGTTTCTCCGATTCCGAGCGGTACTTACGCTTGCGGGGCCAGGCATTGGTGAAACACTTGGCCTCAGCTGGTGAATTTGGTTTGTATTCGGGGAACAATAAAATGCTGCAAAGCTTGCTGGACTCCTCGGCACGGGACGCCGATGTGGAAAAGTTAGTGGTCTTTGATGCAGCCAATAAGGTGGTGGCACAAGCGGCGGGGGCGGCGGTTTCGAATGGTACATCTGATAGTCCATTTCACTACAGTCAGATCGTGTTTGAATCGGGAATTGATGTGACTGATTACGAATCGGACCTGTTTGCCGTTGCGCCGAAAACGGGGCAACCCCTGGGGAAAGTATTGGTGGTGATGTCTCCCGTGCATGTGCATCAGGAGCAACGGCAAATCCTGGTGAATTCGGTCATGTTGGTTTTATTTGGCTTAGGTGTCAGCGTGTTTTTGGCCTTATGGGTGGGTAACAGTGTTATTCGTCCCATCATGAATCTGTCCGCTGGTGAGAAACGCTTACGCAGTGGTGATTTTTGCGTCAGAGTGGAAGAGAGTTCCGGTGGCGAGTTGGGCGCTCTGGAATCCGGTTTCAATGCTTTGGCGGTCGCCTTGCAAGAGGCAACCCAGGATTTACAGCAACAGGTGGCCAAGGCCACTGAAGCCTTAACTCATACCGTGGCGCAATTGGAGCAACGTAATGTGGAACTGGACTCCGCCAGGAACGATGCCTTGTCGGCCAGTAAAGCCAAAGCGGATTTCCTTGCTAAAATGAGTCACGAAATACGCACGCCCATGAATGCGGTGTTGGGTTTTACCCGCTTGTTGCATAGGACTCAGCAGACGCCTGATCAGTGGGAATATACCCGCACGATTCAAAGAGCGGCACTACAACTGCTAACGGTTATTGACGATGTACTGAGTTTTTCGCGGTTGGAATCCGGTGCTATAGAGCTGGAGTCCGTCCCCTTTGAACTAACAGGCGTGTTGGAAGATGTTGTCAGTATGCTCAGCGCTACCGCGCACGATAAAAAGCTGGAATTGGTGTTGTTGGTACATTCGGACGTGCCTCGATATATCTTGGGTGATCCCGCTCGCATAAGCCAAATACTCACCAATCTGGTGAATAATGCGATTAAGTTTACTGAACAAGGCAGTGTTGTGGTGCAGGCAGAGCTGGAGTCAGAAAGCACGGATGGGCAAAAGGGTAACTTTAAGATCGCGGTATTGGATACCGGCATTGGCATAGACAGCGCTAATCTGGAACAGTTGTTTAAGGAGTTTTCCCAAGCGGATTCGTCCATTTCCAGAAAATTTGGGGGAACCGGTTTAGGCTTAACTATCGCGCGACGTTTTGTTGAAATGATGAACGGAACCATGGGGGTGGACAGCGTCCTGGGTGAAGGCAGTCGGTTTTGGTTTACACTGCCGTTTGAGGCGGTACAACCGGAGCGGGAGGATAGTTACGCAGAGGCCCAGCCTCTGCAGGGTAAGAATGTGATCATCTACGACGACCATTCTTTTTCCCGTCGTACCCTGAGAAACAATTTGATCTTTTTAGGGGCCGGTGTGTTCGTGGCACGTGATCAAAGTCATCTGCAAAAAATACTGGCAATGCAAGGGTCGACATGCGATCTGACTATGATTGGGTTGAGTAATGAGGAATTACATCAAGAGGAGTTATACCAAAATCATGATGTTGCTGCTACGAACAGCTTAATTGCACAAGTCCGGGCCGGTTTTTCCGGTCCGGTGGTGGTGTTAGCGAACCGCTCCGGAGATGAGCTGTTGTCTTGTGCGGGTTATGGTGGAGAAACGTTGTGTTTGTCCAAGCCGGTACGTCGGGACCGCATGCGCAGAGTGATCTCCAAATTGCTGGGAACTAGGTCGGATCCTCAAGTCAGTTTTCAGGATGACGGCGGAACGCTATCACTGGATGGTTTAAAAGTGCTGGTGGTGGAAGATAACCCCTTTAACCGAGACCTGATTCTGACTTTGTTGCGAGGCCAGAGTATTGAACCCGTTTTGGTGGATAACGGCTTGAAAGCGGTGGATGCTGCTGAAGCCCGGCTATTTGATGTTATTTTTATGGATATCCACCTACCGGGCATTGATGGGGTGGAAGCTGTTAAACGCATCAAAGCCGGAAAAGGCATTAACGAACAAACCCCGGTGGTGGCTTTAACCGCGGATGTATTTGCGGATTCGGAACAGAAACTGGCGCAAATGGGTTTTGAGGATGTTTTGTTAAAACCCATTATAGAAGAGCAGTTGTGGAATGTGTTGCTGGGCATAAAAAAAGGGTTGAACCCCAATGGTGTTGATCAATCAGAGCAAGAAGCGCAAAGTTCTCCTGCCACTCAATCGGCGGCAGTGGCTCAGGGTATGGAAAACAAGCTTACCGCGGAGTTGCAGCGACTGGGGCAATTATTACGAGCGGCATGTGACAAGCGCGATCCATTGCAGCTAAAGGATTATGTGCATCAGCTAAAAGGTGTGGCCGGTTATTTCGGTTTGCAAAGCATGACGGTATTGGCGACTCAAATGGAGGGGGCGCAGGGGGATTGGGATCAATTCCTGGGTTTGTTGGAGGAATTTGAACGCCACCTTGATTGAATGGATACGCAGGGTGAAACCCGTCTTTACGACGCGTCACGCGTTTCATCACCGGCATCAACAGCGGATTGCATTTTAATTTGATTTCTACCGTTCACTTTTGCTTGATACATGGCCTTATCGGAATGGAACAGTAAATAGGTAAGTGCTTTGTCAGAGGGAAGGTCTAACTTGGCGATGGCGACGCCGATGCTGGCGGTCAAAGGAATGATCAGGTCTTTATAGTGTACCTCGTGGGCTTCTATGGATTCTCGTATTTTCTCTGCGAGCACCATTCCGCCATTGTTCATTTCAGTACTACTCAGAATAAAAAACTCTTCACCACCGATACGAAAGACATAGTCGTTGGCGCGGGATATGTCACGTAACAGCTGGGCTACTTGGGTCAGGCATTGGTCGCCGCCCAAGTGGCCATAGCGGTCGTTGATTTGTTTGAAGTGATCCAAGTCCAGCAGGATACCGGTTAAATACTGCTTCTCCCGCTGTGCCTGACTTAATACCTTGGGGAACACCTCCTGTAAATAGCGGCGATTATATAAGGAAGTCAACGCATCGGTGATGGCGGATTCTTCCAGTTCTTTATGGATTCTATCGATTTCCGCCTGTTTGTGACGCAACGCAGCCAGCATTTCCACAAACATATTGGATAGCTCGCCGATTTCGTTTTTTAGGACAGATTTGTCCATATTAGGGAATTCACCTTTAGCGACAGCCTTAGTCATGCGCATGAGTTGATTCAAGGGCGAAGAAAAGTTTCTAAAAATGGCCAAGCCCATACCAAACACTGCCAAACTACCGGCGAAAATCACCAAAAGTACGAATCGAGTGAGACGGCCCAGTCCTTCCAACAAATCTTGTTCGGAGACACCATACCAGATTTGAGGTGCGGTACTGACCATTCTTGGTCCAATACGATTGACTCGGTAGACGTTGCCATCCACATGGGCTCTACCTTTTTCGTCTGTAACAAAGCGTTTGTTTATTGCTTGCTTTAGACTGCTGATTAATACTTTTTCCTGTTCCACCAGGAATAAGAAACCGCCACTGCGTTCACGAATATTTTCCAGCCAACGGTTGTTTAACAAATGGGTTAAGGCTACCAATCCCAGGCTGGTATTTTGATAAATGACCGGTGCCCACGATACCAACTCCATACCGTTGGCTCCATTGTAATAAAACACTTCTTCATTGGAGTTTTGACTGTGTTTGATCAAAGCCGGTGCCAGGGTGGAGTTTTTATTCCCTGAGATGATCTCGCCGGAATTACTGATGATAAGATGGTTTTCCACAGGTAACCATCCGAACTGTCGTTTGTAGAGCGTTTCCAGTGCCGAGGAGTCTGTACCCACTTTGGCAATCATGAACAAATATTCTTTAACTCGAATATCGTCTCGCACAATCTCCGTATAGTGCACCAACTCCTTTTCTTCCAGTTCCAGATTGGCTTGTAACACTTGCGCGGTAGCGTTTGCGCTTTCTTCTGCCTGTGTGAGGATAACTCCGCGTGTATAAATATAAGTTAACGATAGGGTGCCTGTCAGAAAAACCAACAGCCCTATGGTATAGATGGTCAGGCGAAATCGATAAGTGTGAATCATACCTTTAAACGGGTTCTCAGCGACCCTGGATTTTCCTACGGGTCCAGAGCTACCAGCCCTGCCGGAGCTTTATTAAACGGTAGTAAATTGTATTGTTTGGCAACCTGTTTGAATGCCGCACCGGTCTGGGCGCTTTTTATCAGCTTTACTACATCCGGTGATGGTTTGGCATCTGTAACCGCAGACAAACGACGAAAAAACGGATATTTTCCATTACGCAGATTCTCGGCGGTGGGAGCGATCCCGTCCACAGTGAGAACCTTTATTTTGTCGCTTTTCTTAAATTTCCAGGTGGAACCGGTGTGGCCGATAGCGCTTTTAAAATCGCTGACCCTTTGAACCATGGCGGCAGCGCTTTTCACATTGAGACGTTCCTGGCGGAATTGATCGGCATCAGGGAGTATGGTTTTCCAATGACCGGGGCGATCTTTGCAATGTAACCGGGTGACCACAACAATCGGGGTATCCGAGCCACCGATTTGTTTCCAATTGATAATGTCGCCCCGAAATACGGCTTGTACCTGTTTTTTGGTGATGTTCTTAACCGGATTATTGGAGTTGGTTAAAATCAGAATAGGTTCGTATGCCAGGGGATACACTTTGAGATTATTTTTGCTGATTTCCTCGGGGGATAAGGGGCAGCAGACGAAACCAAAGGTTTCCCGGGTAGGGCTATTTTGTTTGGCTGCCTTAATGCCTGCATTACAACCGACTCCCAGCATGGAGTTTTCGCCAAAGAGAATAATGTCTCGGCCAGTGGCCTTTTCCAGTTCAGGTTTTAACGCATCAAACACGATCCACGCAAAATGTGCTCCGGCCCCCATTAATGGGGTTTTATCAGTATTGCTATTGGCGCTGCCGGTGAACAGTAAGACTGCACAGATAGTAATAATACTGATAACGTAGGAATACCTGGTTTTCATCCTAGTGTGCCCTTAACAGTAATGATTTTATTTGATACTGCGGTGTTTGAATGATGGTGTTATAAACGGAATTATCGGTCCACATTTGCGAAACCTTTAATCCTATGTTATTGAAATGTACAATATTTTTTTGAAGACAAAATTCTTGGAAAAAGCGGTAAACAGTAGTCGATTGGAGGTTCGACGTTTTATTTGCAGACCGGGCAGGCGGGGTCTTTACGAAGTTTAATGCTACGCCATTCCATGGTGAACGCGTCCAATACTAATAAACGACCGTTTAGGTCTTGGCCCATATTTAGTAATACTTTAATGGTTTCAGTGGCTTGGATGCTGCCAATAATTCCGGTTAGCGGCGCTAAAACGCCTGTTTCGCTGCAGCGTTGTTCTAGTTCGGCATCTTCTACTTTGTACAGACAACGATAGCAAGGGCCTTCACCATCATTTCGAAATACAGTTACCTGTCCCTCCATCCGAATAGCCGCACCGGAGATTAGGGCAGTCCGGGTTTGTACGCATAGGCGATTCAGCAGAAAACGGGTTTCAAAATTGTCGCTGGCATCCACAACAGCATCCACCTGGGTAATGAGGTCGTGTAATTCCTCCGGGCTGAGTTTGTGTCCGTGTAAATGCAGTTTAACCTCAGGATTCAAAGCCTTGAGAGTTTTTGCGGCGGACTGGGTTTTGGGTTCACCCAGGCGTTCGCTGGTGTGAAGTAGCTGCCGTTGCAAATTACTCAAATCCACCGTATCAAAATCGCATAAATCCAACTGTCCTACACCGGCGGCGGCCAAATACATAGCAGCCGGAGAGCCCAGGCCGCCCATGCCAATAATGGCCACACGGGATTCCAGCAAGGTGGTTTGGCCCTGGAATTCCAGTTGCGGCAGCATAATCTGGCGCGCATAGCGCAATAGCTGTTCGTCATTCATAGTGATTAGAGTAAGTGGTTTACATCCTTGCGGCCCAGTGTATCAAGCTTTTAGTTGTAATTCCTATAATAAGGCGGTCGTTCGTCACGGCAACCGTGCTCCCGGTTGGCGTATTTACTGGTGAATATTTCTGTCGTGGATTTGGAATCGGAATGGTCATAGCCTAAGTTGGCCAGTTGGGTTTCCTCACAGTAATAAATCAGTGCCCGGCGAATTTTATTGAAAAGGCTGTTGTCCAGATGGTAGCCCACTTCCCTAAGAGCTTCTTCCAAGGCGCGCAAGGTGACATATTTTATATTGTATTCAATATGGAGCAGACGATTACTGAGAGGGCGTACTTGGGTAATTCCGGGTACATCCAGCAGCAACATTGCCGCTGACTTGGCCTGGTCCGAGTCCGGATGTATCGGGCAGAAAGGAATATCCCTTCTTTTTAACAATTCATCGTTCAGTATACCCATACATTTAGCATACTATCCGGGCAGGAATTATCAAGCCCCGAAACGTGACGGAATCAAAAAGTGTGGGCTTGTTAATACTCTCTACATCATTTCGGGTTCCCTGAATCTTGAGCGGAATACTGCGCCATACAAACCCGGTCGTTGCCGCTGTAGTCGCGTTCACATTGGATTGCCTGAAAACCGTGTTGGGTCAAACAGTCGCAGACATCGCGTGCCTGGTTATAACCGTGTTCCAGCAACAGCCAGGCTCCCGGTTTTAGGTGATTCCCCCCTTGTCTGATAATGGTGCTCAAATCTTGTAAGCCAAGATTGTCGGATCGAAGCGCGGTAGGAGGTTCGAAAATTAAATCGCCGCTGTGTAGATGCGGATCGTCCGGCGCTATATAGGGGGGGTTGGATACGATCAGGTCAAAACATCGAGATGCAAATGGGTTAAGCCAGTGGGCTTGTACAAAAGAAACATTTTTGATTCCCAAGCTGTGGGCATTACTTTGGGCGATTCTGAGTGCGGCGGCAGACGTATCCGTAGCAATAATATGGCAAGCGGAACGTTCCTTGGCCAAGGCCAGGCCAATAGCACCGCTGCCGCATCCCAGATCAGCAATCGTGTAGTGGGCGTCGTTGGGGATACGATCCAGGGCCAATTCTACCAGTCGTTCCGTTTCCGGTCTTGGAATTAAGGTGGCCTCGGACACCTGTAAATCCATAGACCAAAACTCTTTACGTCCCACAATATAGGCAATGGGTTTACCTTCGTGTCGCTGTTGAATCAGTCCCTGGTACTGTTGCCATTGTTGCGGCTCCAGCCGTCGTTCCGGCCAGGTTCTTAAATACGTTCGACTTTGCTGCAGGCAAAAAGCCAGCAAAATCTCCGCCTCCAGGCGGGCGCTGGTTTGATGCAGTTGTTCAACGGCGTGGTTTAAGGCGGTGGCTATACTGGGAGGGGCGCTGCGAATACAACTGCTGTTGTCATCAGTTTTCATCGCTCATAGACGCCAGCAGTTGCGCCTGATGTTCGGCGGTCAAAGGGTCGATCAGCATTTGCACCTGACCGTGCATAAGATCTTCCAGTTTGTACAGAGTGAGGTTAATACGGTGGTCGGTGACGCGTCCCTGAGGAAAATTATAGGTGCGAATACGTTCCGAACGATCTCCTGAGCCCACCAGAGATTTACGGGTTTGGGCTTGTTGCGCCGCTTGTTTTTCCTGTTCGACCGCATGAATACGAGCTTGTAACAACGACATGGCACGGGCACGGTTTTTATGTTGAGAGCGTTCGTCCTGACACTCCACCACAATGCCGGAGGGCAGGTGGGTAATGCGGATGGCCGAATCGGTTTTATTCACGTGTTGACCGCCGGCGCCGCTGGCTCGAAAGGTGTCCACTTTCAAATCGGCCGGACTGATGTCCGGTAGTTCCACTTCAGGGATTTCCGGCATCACGGCTACTGTGCAGGCGGATGTATGGATGCGGCCCTGAGACTCGGTTTCCGGTACCCGCTGAACCCGATGTCCGCCGGATTCAAACTTGAGTTGAGAATAGGCGCCCTGGCCAATGACACGGAGAATAAGTTCCTTGTGTCCGCCGTGTTCGCCGGGATTGTCATTGATGGTTTCCACTTGCCAGCGTTTGGTTTCAGCAAAACGGGCATACATTCGATACAAATCGCCGGCAAATAACGCAGCTTCATCGCCGCCGGTCCCGGCACGAATTTCCAGAAATATATTGTGCTCATCGTTAGGATCCCGGGGGAGCAGCAGTTTTTGCAGTTCCAATTCCAGTTCCGCTTGGCGGGTTTTACCGTGTTCTATTTCTTCCGCACCCAGCTTACGCATTTCCGGATCGCTGTCCTTGAGCATGCCCTGGGCCTCTTCAATGTTTTCCAGGGTTTCCTGATAACGCATAAAACACTCGACCACCGGGCCGATTTGCGCATGTTCTTTGGAGAGGTCCCGAAATTTATTTTGGTTGCTAATAGTTTCAGGGTCTGCCAACAGGGCATTGATTTCTTCAAGTCGGTCAACAAGCTTTTCCAGCTTGCTGCGTATGGACGCTTTCACTCTATTTTCCTTTGGGTTCCGAGATGCGGGTGCATCGAGGCGGTATTCTAGTCGGAGTTGCGTAGATTGAACAGTTCCTGAGCCGCTTTCAGCAACTCAAAACGGCCATCATAACCTGCCTGTTTTAATTGCGTGCTGGGTTCGTGGATCAGCTTATTGGTTAAGCGATTAGCCAGTTGTTCCATTACTTGTGCCGGGTCTTTACCGGATTGAATCAATTGTAAAGCTCGCTGCAATTCCTGGTCACGCTTGATCTCTGCTTGATCCCGCACTGCGCGAATAGTGCTGACAGACTCCAAAGATTGGATCCAGTTCATAAAATGGGATACTTGGGTGTCGATGATTTCCTCAGCTTGGGCGGCCGCTTCTTGCCGGGATTTGAGTCCTTCCTGAATGATTTCCTGGAGGTCATCCACGGTGTACAAAAATACATCGTCCAAATTACCCACTTCGGCTTCAATATCCCGGGGAACCGCAATATCCACCATGAGCATGGGGCGGTGTTTGCGTATTTTCAGGGCGCTTTCCACACTGCCTTTGCCCAAAATAGGTAGAGGACTGGCGGTAGAGGAAATAATCATGTCCGCTTCAGCCAAGTGACTGGGAATTTCCGGCAATGAAATGGCATAAGCATTAAATTCGGCTGCAACCGAGCGGGCTTTTTCCACCGTCCGATTGGCAATAATCATACGTCCTATGCCGCTCTCGTGCAGATGCCGGGCGGTGAGTTCTATGGTTTCGCCGGCACCGATAAGCAGGGCGGTATGATCCTGGAAATTGCTGAAAATTTGTTTGGACAGGTTGACTGCAGCAAAGGCGACAGATACCGGACTGGCGCCGATAGCGGTATCGGTTCGCACTTGCTTAGCAACAGAAAAAGTGTGCTGAAACAGACGGTCCAACAGGCTGCCTAAAGTTCCGGCATCGGATGCGGTGCTGTAGGCATCTTTCATTTGGCCCAGAATTTGGGGTTCGCCCAATACCAGTGAGTCCAGGCCGCTGGCAACTCTCAACGCATGCCGAACGGCAAGCTGGTCCGGGTGCGCGTAAATGTAGGGGTTGATGTCGTTTTCGCCCAGGTTATGGTAGTCGCTGAGCCAGCGGGTGATCAGGTCATGGTTTTGCTGGTCCATGCCGCAATATAATTCGGTACGATTGCAGGTGGATACAATAGCGGCTTCCTGGATATGCGGTCGGGATACCAGATCTTTGAGGGCGTCAACAACTTGACCCGGATCAAAAGCCACTTTTTCGCGAATAGCGACAGGCGCGGTTTTGTGGTTGATCCCAAATGCTAAAATCGACATTGCTGACTATATCTCTAACTCTAAAATGATCGAAATGATAATTCCGGGTTCTGGTTTGTTGCTAATGCAATCTGTTTGTGACTATCGGGCATTTTAAAGGAAAATGTAACCAGAAGTTGCTTTTCGAACGCCCAAATCGCACAATTTTTAGCAATTACACTAAAAATATAGTGGTTATTTTATAGTCTACTTAGTAAATTTCATCCTAATTACGTATATTCCTACGTAAGGGGGCGAAATTTAACAAAAAGTACCAGAATACCCGACGATTGGCGCCTATATTACATGTAATATGTACAATAGAAAACACCAAATAGTTATTACAAGTGGGGAAAGAATGTAGTATAAAAGAAGCTCTAAGCACTAATGAAAAATACCCTCCGGTTTTGGCATCCAATTTGTAGTAGATAAAAAAATGGTAGGGGGGCAGGAGTACAAGATGAAATTAAGTCGAAATCTAATCCTTTTAATCAATATTTCGGTTTTGACTGGATGTGGCGCCATGGCGCGGCAACCGGATACGGGGCAAGACCAAGATGTAGCTCAATTGAATCAAAAGGATTTGATTACCAGTGAAGCGAAAGTGGACGACATGCAGTTCGAGCCGGCTTTACTACCTAAACTTGAAACCAGAATTGCACCTCAACATCTATACCGACTGCTGTTGGCGGAGATTTCCGCGCAGCGAGGTCATCTGGATGTGGCCGTTCGTAATTATCTGGATGTTGCTACCGAAACTAAAGATCCCAAAGTAGCCGAACGGGCTGCCCAGGTGGCAAGCTACTCTCAGGATGTGAGCAAAATGTTGTCCGCCGCCCGCTTATGGGTAGAGTTGGATGCGGAGAATCCTCAGTCTTTTGCTACCTATGCGGGAGCTTTACTCAAAATTGGCAGAGCAGCCGAAGCAGTGGAGCAATATCAAAAAATGTTACAACACATAGACGATACGGCACGCGGGTTTAGCGCCATTGTCTCTCGCTTGTCGCGGGAACCCGATCGGTCCCTGGCTATCACTGTCATGGAAAAGGTTGTGGAAGACTATCGCGATAATTACGAAGCCTTGTTTGCCTATGCCCATCTGGCCATGCGTCATGTCAACTTCGATTTGGCCTTAACCACCTTGGACCAGGTTCTGAAATTGAAAGCCAACTGGGATAAGGCGGTTATCCTTCGAGCCAGAGTACTGGCTTTACAAGGGGAAGGTGATACGGCATTGAGCTTTCTGAAAACCTCTCTGGATGGGGATTTGGAAAAGAATGCTGACGTACGCATGTCCTATGCTCGTATGTTGTTTGAGGCGCGAAAGTATGACGCTGCCTTGGCGCAGTTCATTCGACTGTCCGAACTGCATCCCAAACATGCCGATGCAAACTATTTTAGCGGTGTACTGGCGGTGCAGCTGAAAAAGCCCAAACTGGCTAGCGAGCATTTGTTGAAAGTGCGTGAGTTGGGATTGCACCGAGCGGAAACCAGTTTTTATTTGGGGCAGGCTGCAGAGCAATTAAACGATTATAAAGACGCCATCAACTATTATCTGGGTGTTCGGCATGGGGAATACTATTTCAATGCGCAATTGAGAGTTATTTCTCTGATGAGCAAACAACAAGACTATGCATCCGCCAGGAACCACATCGGCACTGTGCGTGTTGAGAGTGAAAAACAACAAATTCAGTTATTCCTGGTAGAAGGCGATTTGCTGCGGGAAACTAAAAAGTATCCGGAAGCCAAGCAGTTTTACTCTGATATCTTGACCAAGTTCCCGAAAGAATCCAGCGTCCGCTATGCTCGAGCCTTGATTGCAGAGAAGCTGGGAGAATTGGCGCTGGTTGAAAGTGATTTGTTAGAGATTTTGAAAGAAGAGCCCGAAAATGCTCAAGTTCTGAATGCGCTGGGATACACGCTGGCGGATCGAACCAGTCGTTATGAGGAAGCGTTGACCTATATCAAGCGGGCATTTGAGTTGCAGCCCAATGATGCTGCTGTGATTGACAGCATGGGTTGGGTGCAATATCAAATGGGCAATTACAAAACTGCATTGAGTCATTTGCAACGAGCTAATGAACTAACCCAAGATCCGGAAATTGCCGCTCATTTGGGTGAGGTTCTGTGGGTTATGGGTAATAAGAGTCAGGCTCTGGAAACTTGGGAAAATTCTCTCAAGACCAATCCCGATCATGAGGCTTTGCGCAGTGTCATGAAGCGATTTGGTTTGTGAGATTCGTTTTATTGTTGTGCGCATCCCTGCTCAGTGGATGCGCCACTCTTTCCGGTTCAACTTCATCTTCTTCTGTAGACGTTCAATCCCTGCCGCAACTGTCGGCACGGCAACAACACCTGGAACAGATTCCCCAATGGTCTGTTAGCGCGAGACTTTCTGTACGGTATGAAACCCAAGCTTGGTCGGGGCAAATGCGCTGGCAACAAGGTGCGGAAGACTATCTGATCAATATCAACGCCCCCCTGGGGCAGGGCGCCATGCAGTTGAAAAGCAACCCGCAGTTTGGGGTGGAAATGCGCCTGGCCGATGGACATGTGTCCTATGCGGATAACCCGCAAACTTTACTGTATGATTTTACCGGTTGGCAGATTCCCATGTCGGGTCTGCAATATTGGCTGCGTGGCATCCCAATGGCCGGACGAGTTAAGGCCGTGGAGCTTGATGATTCGGGTCGCGTTTCACTGTTACAACAGGGCGATTGGCAGATACAATACAAGTCCTATACCGATACTCGGACTATTCCCATGCCGCGTAAACTGATACTGAAAAACGGTAAGTTGAAAATTATCGTTGTGGTGGATCACTGGAATCTTGAAGCGTGAGTCTGCTGCAATGCATTAATGAGGTGTCGATGTGGCCGGCGCCTGCAAAGGTCAACTGGTTTTTGCACATTACAGGGCGCAGGCCGGACGGTTATCATGAGCTGCAATCCCTGTTTCAGTTTCTCGATTTTGGCGATACATTGCAATTTCACGTTCGTGACGATGGCGTGATTAACCGGCTCAGTGAAATTGAGGGCGTTGCAGTCCAAGACGATCTGGTCGTCAAGGCTGCCGGCCGTCTACAGCAGGTTGCGTCCTCCGATTTCGGGGTGGATATTCAAGTCGAAAAACACATTCCCATGGGTGGTGGTCTGGGCGGTGGAAGTTCCGATGCAGCCACTGTGCTAGTGGCCTTGAATCAATTATGGGGCTTGAACTACAGCATTGATACTTTGGCGGATATAGGTTTGTCGCTGGGTGCCGATGTGCCCGTGTTTGTTCGGGCGCATGCTGCTTGGGCGGAAGGAGTGGGAGAAAAGCTCACTGAAGTGACCCTGGAGGAGCCTTGGCTTGTGGTGATCAGCCCAGGGGTTTCTGTGCCTACAGCCGAACTTTTTACAGACTCGGAATTGACACGAGATTCGCAAGCCATCACAATACGCGACTACCTTGGCGGAGCCGGGGGAAATGTTTTCGAGCCACTGGTACGGAGAAAATTCCCTGCAGTTGCTGCGGCATTAGATTGGCTCAATACGGTGCTTGGAACCGATTCCGCAAAAATGAGCGGTACCGGCAGTAGCGTATTTGTTGCGGTTCCGAGCGAGGAGCGGGCACAACAAGTGCTCGAACAAATGCCAACACAATGGTGTGGTGTTAAGGGGAGCGGATTTAAGGCAAAGGCTTTAAACGTTTCGCCACTGCAGACCAAATGCAGGAAAATGTTCGGCAAATTTTGAGTTTTACACTTTTATTGGGGTGTCGCCAAGCGGTAAGGCACAGGGTTTTGATCCCTGCATTCCCAGGTTCGAATCCTGGCACCCCAGCCAAATAATTGATTGGGCTGGCAGGTTTAACAAGTACGAGCTATTAGCACGCTGGATGAGAACCGTCAAAAGGTTCGACAAAATGCCCGCGCAGCGGGGATTTTGAACGGCGCAGCGGAGCTGACCCTAAGGCGCTGTGCGCCGATTCTGTTTCAGCCTAGGATAAGCTTGTTTAAGGTCACACTTTTTAAGAGGGTTTCAACCGTGTCTGACGGCAGAATGATGGTGTTTGCCGGAAACGCCAATTCTAACTTAGCCCAGGCTGTGGCCAATTACCTGAGCATTTCTCTGGGTAAGGTACAAATCGGCCGTTTCAGCGACGGCGAGGTGATGCTGGAGTTGATGGAAAATGTCCGTGGTCGGGATGTTTTCATTATTCAACCAACTTGCGCGCCTACCAACGATAACTTAATGGAATTGTTGGTGTTTATCGACGCGGTTCGCCGGGCTTCGGCTTATCGTATTACCGCGGTTATTCCCTATTTTGGTTATTCCCGTCAAGATCGCCGGCCTCGTTCGGCCAGAGTGCCGTTAACAGCAAAGGTCGTGGCGGACTTGATTACCACCACCGGTGCAGATCGGGTACTTACGGTTGATTTGCACGCTGACCAGATTCAGGGTTTTTTTGAAAAACCCATGGACAATATTTACGCATCCCCAATCTTGTTAGGTGATGTGTGGCGGCAGGAATATCCAAATTTGATTGTGGTATCCCCTGACGTGGGCGGGGTGGTACGAGCCAGAGCATTGGCGAAACGTTTGGACGATGCGGATTTGGCCATCATCGATAAACGACGTCCCCGGCCTAATGAAGCTAAAGTGATGAATATCATCGGTGACGTAGAAGGGCGACAATGCGTTTTGATTGATGACTTGGTAGATACCGCCGGGACTTTATGCATGGCGGCACAAGCATTAAAAGAACACGGCGCAGACAAAGTGGTGGCCTACTGTACTCATGCTGTCTTGTCGGGCAAGGCAGTGGCAAACATCACTGCATCAGAATTAGATGAGTTGGTGGTTACGGATACGATTCCACTGACCGATGCGGCCCAGGCTTGTGGCAAGATCCGCCAGCTCAGTATCGCCGGTTTACTGGCGGAAACGATGCGCCGCATCAGTAACGAAGAATCTGTCAGTTCATTGTTCATGGATTGAGTTTATGGACTGATTATCTGTTTTCAACACGGGATTTGGTCGCGAAATCCGGTGTTGAAGAGGCAATCTGCGGATTGCATGAGAGCGCAAGCCGATGTTTTTTTACACGGTTTCGCTGGTTGTTAATTGAGACTTGGAGACTGACAATGAGTATAAGTTTTACGGTGGAAGCCGAAGTTCGTACGGATGTGGGGAAGGGTGCGAGCCGCCGCCTGCGTCATGCGAATAAAGTACCTGGTGTTATGTATGGTGCGGGACAAGATGCAGTATCAATACTGATGAATCACAATGAAATGTTGCATCATCTGGAGCACGAAGCATTCTATTCTCATATCCTTACCATGAAGGTTGGTGGGAACAGCGAGAAAGTTGTGCTGAAAGATGTGCAACGGGATCCCAGTAAGCCGAAAATCCTGCACATGGATTTCCAACGGGTTAGCGAAACGGACAAAATTCACATGCATGTTCCTCTGCACTTTGTGGGTGAAGCCAATTCACCGGGCGTAAAGGCTGGTGGCAGCGTGTCCCATTCCATGACCAGCCTGGATGTGTTGTGTATGGCCAAGGATTTACCGGAGTTTATCGAAGTGGATTTATCCACATTGGAAACGGGGCAGGCTTTACATCTTTCCGATATTAAACTGCCCAGCGGTGTGACCATTCCTGCTTTAAGCCACGGAGCGGATCACGATACAGCGGTAGTTAGTTGTCATGCTCCTAAGGGTGGTGCTGCGGAAGAAGCCGCTGCCGAATAAAATCGGATAGCTCTCCTAAAACCGGCGTTTATGTCGACTATTGATCTCATTGTGGGGTTGGGAAATCCCGGTCCCCAATATGAGCTCACGCGGCATAACGCCGGTTTTTGGTTGGTAGATGAATTGGCTCGGCAAAAAGGTGTGCTGTTTCGTAATGAAAGTAAATTTCATGCTGATGTTTGCCTGTTGAGCCTTGATGGTTATCAAATCCGCCTGCTCAAACCCCATACTTATATGAACCGCAGTGGTCTTGCCGTAGCGGCTATTTCCCGGTTTTACAAAATTCCGGTGGAAAACATACTGGTGGTGCACGATGAGCTGGATCTTCCGCCTGGAGAGGTGCGTTTGAAAAAAGGCGGTGGCCATGGCGGTCATAACGGTCTTAGGGATATCGCGGCGCAATTGGGTAAGGAATTCTTGCGTCTACGTATAGGAATTGGACATCCGGGCAATAGCCGCGAGGTAGCGGATTACGTGCTGGGCAAAGCGGCCAAAGCGGATGCTGAGCGTATTGAAGACATCATTGACGAATCGATTCGCTATCTTCCCCAGCTACTGGACGGCAAATTGCAGATTGCCATGAATCATCTGCACAGTATTAAAATAGAACGTTAGCCGCTCGGCTTTGCAATGAGGATCGAATATGGGTATTAAGTGTGGAATTGTCGGATTGCCCAATGTAGGGAAATCCACCTTGTTTAACGCTTTGACCAAAGCCGGAATACAAGCGGAAAATTATCCTTTCTGTACTATAGAGCCCAATGTTGGGGTAGTGCCGGTGCCTGATCCGCGCTTGGATGAATTAGCAAAAATCGTCAAACCCCAAAAAGTGATACCCACCACGATTGAGTTTGTGGACATTGCCGGCTTGGTGGCAGGGGCTTCCAAAGGTGAAGGCTTGGGTAATCAATTTTTGGCTAACATTCGCGAGACGGATGCCGTAGCACATGTGGTGCGTTGTTTTGAAGATGACGATGTGGTGCATGTGGCCGGGAAGGTAAATCCAATCAATGATATTGAAATCATCAATACCGAATTGGCATTGGCGGATTTACAGTCCGTGGAAAAAGGCTTGATCAAAGCAAGTAAAGCCGCAAAAAGCGGCGACAAAGCGGCAATTGCACTACAAAAATTGCTGGAACGTATTCGTGACCACTTGGATCAAGGGGCACCGGTGCGCACCTTGGGGCTGGATGCGGCGGAATTGGAACAGTTGCGAGAGTTTCATTTTTTGACCGTGAAACCGACTTTGTATATTGCTAATGTGGCGGAGAGTGGATTTGAAAACAATCCCTTCCTGGAACAGGTGAAACAGCTGGCGGCAACGGAAGACGCGGAAGTGGTGCCGGTTTGCGCAGCTATTGAATCGGAGTTGGTGGAGTTGGCAGACGATGAAAGGCAGGAATTCTTGGACGAATTGGGGTTACAGGAACCGGGCCTGAATCGGGTCATACGGGCAGGATATAAATTGCTGAACTTGCATACGTATTTCACTGCTGGCGTGAAAGAGGTGCGGGCCTGGACGGTTCGGGTAGGGGCTACAGCACCACAAGCCGCAGGTGTGATTCATACGGATTTCGAAAAAGGGTTTATTCGTGCCGAAGTTGTTGCCTATTCAGACTTTATCACTCATGGTGGAGAGCAGGGTGCTAAAGAAGCCGGTAAGTGGCGTTTGGAAGGTAAGGAGTATGTAACTCATGACGGTGATGTGATGCACTTTCGGTTTAACGTCTAACTAAGAATTTGGTGTCGGGGGATTGGCCAGATGCCCCCAGTTACAATTTTTCCCAGCCTCATGCTATATTAATCACTCACTGCTGGAGTGATTTCATGCGGAAACCGTCCTTTCGAACACTATGGTTGATCCTGGTGCTGAGTTTCAGTGTCTCGGCATGCGGTGTTAGTATGATCTACAACCGCCTTGACTGGGTGGTGCCATTTTATGTTGATGATTTCGTCACCCTGGACGAAGATCAGCAAATAAAACTTCATAACAAACTCAATAGTCTACTCGCTTGGCACAGAAGTACGCAACTCAGCGTGTATTCCAAAATGTTGCGTAAGGCCCGCACCGATGTAAGTAACGGTCTGTCAGCGGAAAAAATCCAAGAAATATTTCAAGGTTTTGATCAAGGGTGGGAGGCGTTAATGGCAGCCGCAGCCCCGCCTATCGCGGACCTGTTGTTGACGATTTCGTCGGAGCAAAAAACGGAATTGTTCCAGAATCTCAAATCGCTGAATGCAGAATACCAGGAAAAATACATTGCTATCAGTGATGAGGAAAAACTGGAAAAAATTGTCGAAAAAATGCAGGACAATTTTTCTGACTGGCTGGGAGATCTATCCGAAGCCCAGGAAAAGATGATTTCCACATATGCGGCACAATTGGTACCTATCCATGCGGACCGGTATGCGTTTCGCTTGCAATGGCAAGAGCAGTTGAAGCAGATCCTATACCACGAAGCGCAACCTGAGGCTATGCGCAAACAGTTGATGGAACTGTTTGCACAGGCCAAGCGGTTGTATCCGCAAGCTTATAAGGACAAGTTGCAAGCTAACCGTCTAGTGGTGCAAAACATGCTATTGGCCATGAACAGTGGAATCAGTAAAGCGCAAATGGCGCATCTGGCAAACAAGCTGGAACATTACGCAGCCAGTTTTGATGAGCTTTCCCAAGGATAGCGGCTGGATTCAATGGCCGGGGAAAGAGTAAAGCGGGTTGCCGGGAGCAATCGGTAGTAGAGGCAAGGTGGATGTATGAGCAAAGAAATTGCAGCGCACGATGAAGAAGCGGATCCGCTCGAAGAAGATGCAGTTTACCATCGGGAAATCACCGCAAAAGGTAGCTCCGGCAATCGCTGGGACGGCTACCGGTTAAGTCCCTGGTTGTTTTTTATTGGGGTTGTCATTGCCGTGGCTTGTGTTCAGCTGGGTTATGTAGTGCAAGACACCCTGCAAAATACCAGTCTGGAAGCCATGCGAAACAAGCCGGCGGATATGGGTTTGTTTTTTGTATTCGCGTTTGGTACCCCTTTGGGTTTTGCGCTGATGGTGATCAGCGCTCTTTGGTTCAGCGCCAAGCGCTCTTCCAATTTAGGCTTGTATGTGGTGACGGCATTGTTTCTGCTAAGTTTCCCCGTGTTGGTGCCACATGCATTTGGGCGCAGTATCAGCGGCGCTTACTTCGGGACCGGCGGGTATATTATTCTCACATGTGTCATTATTTCGTTTTGGTTCTGGATGAAATATCGATCAGCCTTAACCACTTCATATAAAGCGGCGGCTGATTTGCAGGCTATGGGTTATTTGTGTTTTGCGCTGGCAGCATGGAATTTATGCGGGTTTGGAGCAGCCCCGAGTTTTGCTCTATACCCTGAGAAAATGCTGCAACACGGCAGTCAGCCCTTTGCTATAGGTCAACTGAAAGCCATCATGGCATATTTTGTCTGTGCTTGGGTGTTTACAGCTGCCGGTATGTACAAATCCTTTCGTTTAAAGCGCTACCGACAGCAAAAATAGTGAACCATTGGGTGGGATTCGTTCAGGCCGTTTCCGGCTTATGGGTTTTCTTTGAATTGCGGTATTGTTTGTTGTAGTTGGCGGCACGAAAATGTTGATCGTCGAATACCCGGTCAAATGGGATGAAGTGATGTTTTTTGCTGCAGGTTTTCAGTTCCGACATGACGTTAAATCCACAGCCGGTGAATATGCGTTTGGCCAGCGGAAACAATGGGTAGGCCGGGTACAGATTGCACTGGGATATATCCAGTTTAGCCAGTTCGGGGGTGGTTTCATACTCGCCCGGGCAGATCAGCACTATAGGTGGTCGGGCGTTTTCTATTTCCTGCACTTCTTTGACAAACAATAAAAGCTCGTGGATTTCATGTCTCGGGCCGCTGTGTACCACCAACCATGACTCCGATATTTCCCTTCTGAGGGCCTGACTCAGAGCCTGAGCGACTTTTTCATGACTGTATTTCATGTGGGTCAAAGGCAGTGGAAACACGTGATCGCTGTGACGGTTGAGCCAATGTAAGTGATCACTATGCAGCGTTTCTATGACATAGGTGGTTTGGAAGCGGTGTTGTGTTGCCGTGATGTATTTGGTGTAATTTTGCCACTTCAGAATCCGAGCAATATGGGTCAGTGGAATATGTTCCTGTAGAAAATCCAGCTCACCAAATATTCCCATGGGAAACGTGTCAACAAAAGCCTGACTGACGTCGTGATGCTCAATGATGTCTTGTATGAAAGCTTGTAATTTGAGTTTTTGAGAAAAATCGTAGTGAGGACAATCCAAGGGAATGACGTTCGACGGCAGTATTTTAAACGGTGTATCTTCCAGGGTGTGTTCCAAAGAAGTCAGTAGCAGCACTTCCTCTTTAATGCCCAGTGTATGAATCACAGACATGGCTCTGGTTATATGACCATAACCACCACCCAGTGCATAGTATAAAAGCATGCAAATCCGCCCCCTGGCCCGGACAGCTGTTGTTGAGTCAAAGTCTTAATCCGCTCTATTCAGTCTCTCTCGCCCGTCCATGGACGCATACTGTTTTCCGTGACAATAGCCTGCTTTGCGAGGCTTGAGCATACACCGGATTATGACTTTAAGATACTGATTTATCGAGGGAACCGCTGGTTCATTCCAGGAATGGCATTTATGCGAAACAAATCGTTTTTGCTCATCCAAGAATTAATCAGAGATCCCCGAGTTTCAGACGCCCATTTATGATCTTAGGCGCCGGTAAAAATTCTTTGTTTGAAACAGGGTTTGAAAAAGGATAAGAAAACGCGAATCTCGTAACGGGCATGTTACGTTGGCTCAAGCAGGGGTGGTACTGGTCAAATGGGTAGTGTTCGGGGAGCATCCCCAGGGTGCCGCGGATCTGAAATAGAAAGGAACTGAAAAAATTTATTATAAACATATTGATACAGTTTAACTGCTAAAACCCAGGAATCCAGTCAAAATTTCATCGAAATGGCTTAGAGTTGTCGGTTTGCTTCTATATGCAGATGATGGTCGAGTTTTTCCAAACCGGAGAAAATCGCTAACTAATTGATTAATAAGATGTAATACTAAGAGGCTCTTATTTGTGATCCATAGAAAACTTGACAGCATGACGCTTTCCCAGCAAAATTGCGCCCTTTCCGAAAAACGAAAGGCTACATAGCTCAGCTGGTTAGAGCACATCACTCATAATGATGGGGTCCCAGGTTCGAATCCCGGTGTAGCCACCATTTTCCCAAGCAAAATAGCCGCATTAGATGCGGCTATTTTGTTTCCAGCTCAAACACTTTCTTTTAGTAGAATCCGCAGAGAGGCTCATCCAGAACGATAAGCTGGGCGTTGGCTTGTGATGTACGCACACCGCTATGATTCGCGTAAGTGGATTCGCCGCAAAACTAAAAAATTGTTTGTCGATATTTTGCAAATAAAGGGCTTTGTTGCCGGTAGTAACGTCGTTGATCTTTCATCGGAGACTGAGTAAATTCGTAAACCTGATGATTTCCGTAAAGTTACTGCCTAACGACGTATGGATATATAAACAGAAAGTACCGCGGGTGAAAGTGGTCTCATTTGGAATTTTCTGTGTAGGAACGGCCGGATTGTTCTGATTGCGGACAATCGGGTCTTTCGTCTGTAAACCCCCTTAGTTTACACGATTATTTGTTACGACTGACAAGTTCCCCCCGAAGTGGATGAAATGTAATCGGGCGTCTTTTGGCAATCATCCTGTTCACGGTATTTACTATACTTATTAGAGTTCTTGTCGTTTTTTTTTGGTATTGGCAGTTGTTTATTTGGTGTTTAATTCATGGACTTCGTGGAAAGGACGGGTGGTGATGCGTGAATGCTTGAGTTTGTCTCTATTGCTGGGATTGCTTTTGGCCGGAGCCCATTCAGCCTTGGCGGACACGACATCACTGGAACGTACCCGCCAAATCCTGCGGCAAATCGACGACATGTGGCGTGGCGATTCATCGCATACGGTCATGACCATGGAAGTACGTACAGCCCACTATACCCGCAATATGACCATGGAAGGGTGGAGTAAGGGCAAGGACAAAACCCTGGTTCGCATTCTCAAGCCGCTGAAGGAAAAAGGGACGGCCAGTCTCAAATCCGGTAACAGTATTTACAGTTACTTACCCAAAACCAATCGCACGGTACGTCTGACCTCCAGCATGATGATGGGTTCCTGGATGGGCAGTCATTTTACCAATGATGACTTAGTGAAAGAGTCGCGCATGGAAGATGATTTTAACCCGGATATCAGTTTTGAAGGCGTGCGCGATGG
This sequence comes from Gammaproteobacteria bacterium, assembly GCA_029882975.1. NCBI lineage: Bacteria > Pseudomonadati > Pseudomonadota > Gammaproteobacteria > Gammaproteobacteria bacterium. The sequence goes on along the minus strand of JAOUJW010000024.1, from coordinate 29,274 downwards.
GGTGCCGGTTATAGAGTTTACCCTGGTGCCCAAGCCCGATGCGGCGGTGGTGTGGGGTAAAGTGGTGGTAACGGTTCAAGCCAAAACGTTGTTGCCCATCACCCAGCTTTACTACGATGAAGACATGAAGGTGGCGCGTACCATCCGTTTCAGTGATATTCAAAAACTCGGGGGTCGGGAAATCCCGGTACAAATGCGCGTGGTTCCCGCGGATAAACCCGAAGAGTACACCCATCTGGTGTATAAGAAACTGGAGTTGAATATACCCCTGCAGGATGCTTTTTTCTCCCTAAGCCGGCTCAAACGGCAATGAATATCCTCTCGCTATCTTTACGTAATGTGGTTCGCAGTTGGCGTCGCTCCCTGGTGACTACACTGGCCATGGCTTTTGCAGGCTTAATCATGATTTTGTTTGCCGCCTTAATGGAGGGCATGCTGCAGGACAGTGAACGTAATGCCGTGAGTATGAATCTGGGGGATATACAAATCCATCGGCCCGGTTATCGCGACGATCCCGATTTATACAGCACCATTACCGATCATGAAGCTCTGCTGCAAAGTATTCGTGGCCAAGGGTTGTATGCCAGTTCCCGCCTGTACGGTTTCGGACTGGCGGCGGTAGGTACGGCATCAGCCGGGGTGCAACTTCGTGCCATTGAGCCGCAATACGAGCAAACGGTCACACAGATTCATCGTCATGTGTTGCAGGGTGAGTGGTTGCACGACTCACAGCCCAATGGGATTGTGCTGGGTCGGAAATTATCCCGAACCTTGGGCGTGAAGCCGGGGGATGAAGTGGTGTTTGTGGGCCAAGCTGCGGACGGTTCTATGGCCAATGATGTGTACTTCGTGCGAGGCATTCTTAAATCGGTCGCTGATGATGTGGATCGTGCCGGAGTGTATATGCTGCAAAGCAGCTACAGAGAGCTCATGGTGTTCCCTCAGGGAGTACATGAGATTGCAGTGATGCGTCCAGACCGCAGCACGGATCTGCAAGCAGCGGTGGCCGGTGTGCTTGCCCTGGCACCGCAACAGGAAACCCTAAGTTGGCGCGAACTCATGCCGGTATTAGCCAATATTCTGGAAATTGCCGATAGCCAGATGTTGGTGATGTTATTAATCACCTATGTGGCGGTGGCCACTGTGGTGTTGAACGCAATGTTGATGAGTGTGTTTGAACGTATTCAGGAGTTCGGGGTGATGAAAGCCGTGGGAGTAAGTCCCTGGCAATTGTTGCGGCTCATCTATGCAGAAAGCCTGATCCAGGTATTTATCGCCGGTACATTAGCCATCGTGTGTGGATGGCCGGTGGCGGCGTATTTTCAAGACAACGGCATAGATTTAACTGCATTCAGCAGCGGTGTCTCCTGGGGCGGTGTTGCACTGGAGCCGGTGATTCGCGCCCAGGTTAGCGCTGAAGCCTTGTTGCAGCCTGTTTTGGTGCTGGCGCTCGTGGCGGTGCTTGCTGTGCTCTACCCGGCAATCAAAGCCGCTGTGATCCAACCGGTTCAAGCCATACATCATCGATGAAACAGCAATGACGATTTTCATAGCAAAGAGAGATCGATCATGAATCTAAGCCAAACCGCCTGGCGTAATATCTGGCGGCGCAAACGTCGTACTTTGATTACGGCTTTTTCTATTGGTTTTGGTGTCATGTTGGCGGTGACTTTCACCGGTACCGGTGATTACGCTTACACCAAAATGATTGATACGGGAGCTCGCATGGGTTTGGGGCATGTCAGTATCCAACCTCCCGGATATCAACAAGCGCCGGCACTGGATAAGCGCATTAATGGAGTGAATAAAATGCGCCAACACATTATGTTCCTGAGCGGGGTGAACCATGTGGATGTACGCATTATGGGGCAGGCAATGTTCGCCAGCGCTCGTAAAAACATCGGCGGAATGTTTATGGCCATCGATCCGCGTACAGAACTGCCACAATACAATCTGTTGTTGGACTCCCTGGTGGAGGGAAGTTTGTTCGAAGGTGTGGATGGTCAGGGGATTGTCATTGGCCAAAAACTGGCGGAAAAACTCAAACTCAAATTGGGGAAAAAAATGGTCTACACCACCACAGATGTCAACGGTGAGATCGTCAGTGCCATCGCTCGGGTCAGTGGTATTTTTCGCACCGGCGTTACAGAGGTGGACGGAGCCATGGCTTTATTGCCCATCGACAGCGTTCGTGCGGTGTTGAACTATGCTGCTGATGAGGCCACATTAGCAGCGGTGGTGATCTCTGATCAACGACAGGCCGAGCCCATGCGCGATGCCATTAAGTCCAAACTACAAAATGCGCGCGCAGAAGTATTGAGTTGGAAACAAAGCCAACCGGATTTGGCCGGACTTATTGGTATGGATCGAGCCGGAAACTACATCAGCCAAATTCTCATCGGCTTACTGATAGCTGCCGGTATTCTCAATACCTTATTGATGAGCGTGCTGGAGCGCACACGTGAGTTTGGTGTCATGATGGCCGTAGGTATGTCGCCATTGACTTTGTTTCGTTTGGTCATGGTGGAGTCGTTTTATCTGGCTGTTATTGGTCTGATTATGGGGAGTGTGATTACAGCGCCCTGGTATGCTTATTTGGCTACAGTGGGACTGGATTTATCCGGCGCTTTGGATGGGGATTATGTCGCCGGGGGTGTGTTGATCGATCCCTTATTTAAAATTCGACTATTTAAAGAAAGTGTCATTGCCATTTTGGCTGCGGTGTTCACTCTGGCCCTGGTTTCCGGGCTTTATCCGGCCTGGCGTGCCGGGCGAGTACCGCCGGTGGAAAGTTTGAAAACTATTTGAGCGATAACGGACAACCATGGATACACAGTCTTTGTCAGCAAGCGATCATATTGTCAGCCTGAACTCAGTGTCCAAAGTTTATGTACAGGGCAAGGTGAAAGTAAAAGCACTGGATCAGGTTTCTTTGAATATCGAGCGAGGGGATTTTGCCGCGTTGTGCGGCCCATCCGGTTCGGGGAAAACCACGTTGCTCAATTTGATTGGTGGACTGGATAGCCCCAGTTCGGGATCGGTGTTTCTGGAACAGCTCGATCTGGCCCAGCTCAGTCGCTCGGAGTTGTCCACCGTACGGCGTGATCGTATTGGATTTGTGTTTCAAGCGTATAATCTCATTCCAGTCATGACTGCATTTGAAAACGCCGAGTTTGTGATGCGGTTGCAAAATCGGGAAAAAGGCCAGATTCACGAAAAAGTGATGCAGGTACTCAAGCAGGTGGGTTTGGAGGGTATGGAACACCGACGTCCCGATGAGATGTCGGGCGGTCAACAACAGCGGGTGGCCATAGCTCGCGCTATTGTGACGCAACCGGCGATTGTTTTGGCCGACGAACCTACGGCAAACGTGGATTCTGTGACTGCCGAAGCGTTACTGGACTTGATGCAACAGTTGAATCGGGACAGCGGCGTGACGTTTCTGTTTTCTACCCATGACCAAAGAGTGATGGACAGGGCGCGACGTCTGATTACCTTGCATGATGGTCGTATTGAATCGGATGAGGTGCGGGAGTAGGGCGGTGTTAACGGGTTTAACGTCTCGGCTTGGCAGATTACGGCTTGGTGGCGGGTATCTTGGATATAGAGGTTTTTGTCAGTTTTTTGTTGCGGTTCTGCTAATAACCACTATGCCACAACAATCCTTTGCGTTGTGGGAATGGCGCGATGCACAATCGTCCGCCGATGTACGGTTGGCTTTGCGGGTAATGGGTAACGCTTTGTATGCGCGCGATAACGCAGCAGATCAATCGGGGCTGTCTGCGGTCGGACGGTTATTGTTTCAGGGGCATCGTGGCGAAAACTGGGCTTTTGATTTCAATATGTATCATGCTCAGGTTCCCGCTTCATTACTGGGGACAGATCCTGTTGCAGATGTGGAGCGTAGTTCCTTACTGGATTACAGTTACAGTGATAACGCTTACGCCCATTCTACCGTGGATAGAATGAGCGTGCGCTGGTCACACCCCAACTTGGATGTGGTCGTGGGTCGACAGGCGGTAAATCTGGCCACTACCTTTTATTTTTCTCCCAATGATTTGTTCGGTTCTTTCAGAGCGCAAACGTTTTATCGGGAATACAAACCGGGGGTAGATGCATTACAGTTAACCTATGCTGTGAATCCGCTTTCGGTACTGTCCTGGTATTCGGTGTTGGCCTATCGCTCGGATACTTCCTCGTCTTCCGGGTGGTCGGATTCGCCAGAATGGTCACGCAGTTCGCATTTGGCCCGGTTGACCTTTGTAAGAGGAACCGCGGAATGGGGCTTTATCGGCGGTTCGGTGCGGGGTGATGAACTGGTGGCAGGCTCGGTTTCAGCAGAGGCGTTTCAGTGGCTGGGGCTGCGAGCAGAAGCGCAACTGCGTAGACACGAAACCGAGCGATTTACCCGTGTGTCCTTGGGGTTGGAGCACCGTTGGGAAAACAGTCTGGATGCCCGGCTGGAGTTGTTTTATAACGGTAATGGAGCCGGTCAGGTGTCACAATACAATCCTGCCGCGGTGGTGGACACTGTGTATCTGGCCCGGCGTTATGCGGCTGTGGGAGTTTCCTACGAATTTATGCCGCTGCTGTTGGGGCAATTGATGGTTCTGGTTAATCGGGATGATCACTCCTATTTACTGTCCGCCAACTCGGTTTACTCCCTGGATAATGAATCCGAATTGGCTTTTTCAATAGCATTGCCTGGAGGCAGACGGGCACAATCGGGGTTCCCTCAAAGTGAGTATGGTTCCGGTGCTTATTCCATCGCGCTGGAGTGGCGTATGTATCAATAGGATCAAAGCGAGAATGGGTCGAGGAGGAATGTGTCGAGGCGGTCACATTTTCCAATTTAGTCTATCAAAAAGCATCCTGGTTCTGCGATATAGAGTATGAAACTCATTTGTGCCTCATATTTTAACGCAAACCATAATCAGGCCCGGTTTAAACCATGGCTCAACAGGAACCCACGATGCAAGACCAGGGCAGGGCCAAGCGTCCATGGGAATCGCCTTGGACCAACCGCTCGTTGCTGGCTGTTTTTACTGCCTTACTCATTTTTGCAGCCATACCTTGGAAGACGCAGGATAGTGTACCAAGTACCGAAGTGGTGGATGAAACGCTCATCGAAATCGAACCCTTTTATACTGAAGCTGAGCCTATGGTTCCTGAGTTACCACAACCCATGGAACAGCAGACTCAGGTGATCGAAACAGTCCGGGTGATTGATACTGTTGTGTTGGCAGGCGGAGCTTTTGATGCGTCTGAATCCAATATTTTCAGAGATGCCAGTTTGTGGGGGTTGGCCCAAAAATATTATGGTGATCCTTACCTCTGGCCTTATATATATTCTTTTAATCGCGATGAAATCAATAATCCCAACTTGCTGGAGGCGGGCGCGCAAATAAAAATCCCGGCCCTGAAAAACAGGCCGGCCAAACTTTCTCTGGAGGATAAAGAGGAGCTCACCAAGGCTTATCGAGTCATGTACGATTACTTTAACAGTCGCCGCTCTGCCAAAGCCAAGGCTATTCAGTAGAATTATTTAAACAAACGCTACCGAATCAACAAATTCCGAAAATTACTTACTCAGCGTGGCAGAATTGCCGTGAATGGCCATTGCCGGCATTTCCATTTTTTGCACTTTAGCGGGCTTGCTGGGAACCGCCGCTAAAACCACAATGGATCCTACCACCAGCGTTAAAACGTATTTCCCCCATTGATAGTTGTCAGCCAGTACGGACTGAAGATATCCATCTGCGTCAGCTTCCTTCTTAACAAACGGGTTCTGGTAGTGGAGCTCCTGCAGATTTGGTACGGGCGAAATGGCCAAGTCGTCCAGTTCTGCGGTAAATTCGTAAGAGCTGCAATCGTAGACCTCTGATGATACTGCCTCTGTATTCATGTGAACTACCTCACTGCTGAATTAGGAACCTCTTCTCGTTTTTATCGAGAACTGTGCAATATCCGTGATCCCATAATTGGAAAACTGTGAACTGCGTCACACTTTTGGGGGTGAATTTTTGTTAACCAAATGTTAAGGCCACTAAAAAGATAGGGCGAATGCGGTATTGGGAGGGAAATGGCACACGGAGACGGGGGGCTCTAGTCAGAACCCCCCGCTTCTGTACACAATCGGGTTTACTGAATCTGCACGGTATAGTCGTCCACTTCGCCCCAATAAAAACTCCCGCAGGCGGAGGCTTGGCTTCCATAGCGCAGCGCCACCCGCATTCGGGTTTCGCCGCTAAGGCTATCGCCGGGTAGAGTGATAGAGGTACTAATGGCTGCAAAGGCAGTGCCGCTAAATACAGTTTCAATGGCGGAAAATTCTCCGTCCTGATTGCTGTCAATCCATACTGTCCAATATTCGGTATAGGCCCCATAGCGGTAGCCCGGCGTGAGTGTCAGGTTGTTGCTTGTGGTTTTATCCAAGGCAAATACGGTGGCGCCGGTATGATCGCCATAACCGCCATTGTCTCCCGATAGTTGGACAAAGCCGTTAACAGTCACTTTCTCGATCCATTCAAAATAGGTATTAATGCCATAGGCGCTACAATAGTTGGGCGTTAGTCCGACTCCGGTAACCAATACAGACACGGTATCTTCCGCCATGAATCCCTGATCATCGGTAACCGTGACCTTAAAGACCAATTCCTCCGTGGTTCCAACCGGTAATGGTGGCGCAGTGAATGCGGTCACTACGCTGTCCACGGGTTGAAAGTCTACAGGTGTTCCGCTGACCTGCTCCCATTGATAAGCCACCAGGGTACCGTCGTTATCAACAGAGGCCAGTGCATCCAGTTGAACCGACTCGCCGCCGGGCACTTGCTGATCTGCTCCGGCATTGGCAACCGGTATGCTCGGGTCGAGAAATTGGTAAACCACCTCTCCCCTGAGAGCGGACGGGCCTCCCTCGCAGTGTTGCTCAAAATCGCCGGCAAAGGAATTGACGCCGGTGGTGTCACGGCTTATATACCTAACAGTAAAGTTACCGGTGAGTGTGTTGCAACCACGTCCGGCTCCGCTCACGCTCAGCCCTGCTCCGGTTCCATGAAAAGGATAACGGGTCGCATCCAAATAGGTTCCTGCATTTAACCCGGTGCCATCCGGTGCCGCAAAACCAAAAGACCAATAATGGTTTCCACTAAAACTTACATTAAGTACATCCGGGTCAGTGGATGAGGTGCTGATGACGCCTTCATTGGGGCTGAAAAAATAGGAAATTCCTTGGCCAATATAATCACCCGGTTCACTGTCCATGCGAATATACGTTAATGGATCGCTTTTGCTTAGCACCTGAATCATGACCTCATCCGTGGCGCCGGCTCCGCTGCTGCTTAGGGTTTCCAATTGGATGACCAAGGTGTCGCCACCCAAGGGGACCGTGGGTGTAGTGAACGAAGCTAATGGAGTATCTGCATTGGTGATGGTGACGGGAGTTCCAGCGAGTTGGGTCCATAGGTAACTGACGATTAAACTGCCGTCATTACTGTGAGAACCGGAGCCGTCCAATTGAATCAGTTTATTTTCCAGGGTGCTACGGTCACTGCCTGCAACTGCAGTAACTTCCGGAATAGTTACATTGATCGGTATCTGGCTGTTGATCCGAATGGCGCCAAATAATGCCGGATCCAAACCTTCGCAGTGTTGTTCAAAATCCGCGGCAAATTGGGCCACGGTATTATCCGGGTTGTAGACCACCTCGAGCACCGTAAATCGACCGGTGAGGGTGTTGCATCCTCGGCCGTTACCGCCCACGGCCAAGCCGGGATCGGTGAGGCTTTGAAAAGGAAAGCGGGTGGCGTTTTCGTAATTTCCGGGGGTCAGTTGCACAGAACCCGCAGCGGCAAAGTCCAGATTCCAGAATGCCGTACCATTGATGGAAACGCTTACGCCTGCATCAAAATTCACCGATGCAGCAAATGAATGTGTTTCCGAGCTGATATCTGTGGTCAAGCCCTGGCCAATATAGTCGCTGGGTTGGCTTAGCATGTACAAGCGATCAGACCATGCCGGTGAGCTGGTAATGGCTAACAAATAGACTGCAACAATGAGTAAATATTTCTTCATGTTTCCTCCCTGGTTATCGGCGGCGTACGGACTAAGCGGGTACAGCGCGACTCGTATCCTTACGATGATTGCTAGATGAGCAATAAATGCCGTGTTTTTGAATTTTGATTACGAAATGAGCTTAAAATTCGAAATGCATGAACATCACTAAAAGCGTTATCTCATTCAGTATAGGCTATGTCGATTCAGTGTGAAGTTGGAGATCCCGGTTGGTTTTGATTGCCCGTTAAGTGAATTGTTTATCAAGTTACTGGGTTATTATTAGTATATTAAGAAATACTTAAATTATGTTGGAATGGCTAATCAATGTTTACGCATGGACGATGCAAAAGGTGTAGAGATGGTACGTATATTTGAAGGTGGAAAAAATGAACAAGAAAGGGTTTTCCTTGGTTTGCGCAACAGTGCTGGGAATGGCGAGCACTGCCTGCTTTGGTTTTAGTGTGTTTTCCCCAATGATTGAGGAAGGCGAGACTGGTGTTGAGCTGCGTTATGCCCGAGTGATGGCGGGAGAAGCGTTGGAGAAAGGCAGTCAAAACCTGGAGGCGGCGCTTGAATGGCATTTTAGCGAAAACTGGCGTATGGAGTTCACCTTGGAAAACGAACAACCCAAGGGAATGTCGATGGAAACTGAGATGGTGGAGCTGGAATTTATTCGCGGACTCACTGAACAAGAGGGCAGTGAAGGGTTTAGCAGTGCGGTGGTTCTGGGGTATGGATTGGCTCAGGAGGATTTGGCGGCTGATACAGTTTCCTTGGGTATGTATCTCATGCGCGGTTACGGCGTGGCCGGCAACGGACAAGAAAAAGAGGAAAACGAATCCTCCTATGCCTCTTCAGTATTGGTCAATGCTGTTTATGAGAGACAAGTGGGGAGTAACTCTACGGGCGAAACGGAGTTTTCTTACGGTATTCAGTACAAACATGCACTGGATGGGTTTTCTGCAGGATTGGAGCTCTTTGGTGAAATGAACGACGTGGCCAAGGAACATTATGCCGGTCCGGTACTGTTTGGAGAACTGCCTCTGGGTGAGGCGGGGGTGGCGTACCAGTTAGGTTATATGGTGGGTTTGAGCGAAGCCGCTGTGGATGGTGTATTGAAGCTAAACCTTGGGATGGAGTTCTAAGAGTGATGGGTTGTAATTAGGAATTTTCATATTGTGCTTGTTAGAGGTGATGTCATGAGTGGTTTGTCTAAATGGTTTTATGCGTTGGTCCTGTTGTTGGCTCCCGTTTCTTTGGTGTTGGCCGGTGAAGAAGGCGAAGAAGTACCGGCTTGGTTTCCTATGCTGGAAATGGGTGGAGTTGTACTGGGTTTGGTGATTTCCGCTTTGGTGGTAAAAGTCTACAACGGCCTGAAAGGCGGTATGATCGGCGCCGGATTCGGCAAAATACTGTTTGGTGTCATTGCCATCACACTGGGTATTGCCACCAACGGTCTTAACGAGTTAGTGGGTTTTATCAGCGAGTTTGGTGCTGAACTGGTGTTTGAATTGTTCATTTATGCCGGATTGATTTTCATCGGTATAGGCGTCAACAAAATCGCGCATGTGGCAGTATAGGCAGCAGTTGAAAGAATTTGTTTAACTTTGTGGAGTCATTATTATGAGTATGGCAGCGGTGTCTGTTCCACCGAAATTCTTAAACCTAATGGTCGATGCACGTGACAAGCAGGAGACCGGTAAACTCTACGCTTATTACAGGGACGAGGCGATCATTCACATAGGGATGTTGTTTTTCGATCATGGCAAATTAATAGGTTGCCGTTTCGATAAACAAACCGGCTTGGATGCCGTTAAGACCTTGTTTCATACCACTATTGGTACAGCGATGTTTGTTCGGGCCAATGAAAAGGAATTGGAACAACAAGCATCTATGCCGGATGTTAACGAAGTTATTTCAACCTTAAAACATGAGCGGGATGAAGCGGTGGCGCCTTGGGTTCTCAGCGGCCAGGAATTGATTCAGGCTGTCTCTGCAACCATGGCTGATATCCTTGGGGAAAAAGGCAGAACCATCGTGGAGAAAGTGGCTGCCGGCTATCCACCGCAGGAAAATGCCAAGCTGTTTGAGGAAGAGTGTATTCGTAATGTGGCTAATTTTCTTGGTTTAAAACGAGCAAAGGAAATCATAGAACCCATTTTTAGCTAGACCCTCCAAAATGTCCATAGTATCGGGCAAACCTAACCGGAGACAACGTTGTCTCCGGTTTATTTTTTCATTTGGAAACGCTACTTGCTGATTCTCCCCAAATCCCCATCTACGATCAGTTCTTCACCTTCTTCACACCAATGTAGTAGTCCCGCCACATTGACCACAGCCGGTATGCCGTATTCCCTCGCCACAATAGAACCGTGGGAGGTGTAGCCACCGGTTTCCAGAGCCAGGGCGCCGGTCTTAAGGAACAGGGGTGTCCAGGACGGATCGGTAGACGGAGCAATCAGTATGCTGTTATTCCCAAGTAAGGCGCTGGGGTCGGGCTTGGTAAGCTTAACCGCCTTACCCTGGAACACGCCGGAGGAGACAGCGATACCCTGCAGTGATTTTCCGTCTTCAGTGGGTTTGGCTGCAGTAAACTGTGCCTCGTCATCCACAATCAAATCCGGGGCCGCTTGGGCCTGTTGTTTCTGCCATTTGACTTTGCGTGTTTGGACCAATGCCTTCAGCATATTACCGTCCCAGTGGTGCAGTAACAGAGAATACATTTCTGCCGGACTGGTGTGAAATATATCTTGCGATTGCTCCAATATGCCGACTTGGCTAAAACGACGGCCGCATTCCAGCAAAAGCAGGCGTTCCGTAGAGCACAGGTGTACAAAGACGGATTTGGCCCATTCCCTTAACTCGGCGGCAACCACCCCTTTGTCGATCAATCCCAACAGAAATTTTCTGCGTACGACTCCTGTTTTGCTCTTTAATTGTTGTAAAGCAGCATCATAAGTTTGTTGTTGTTTGTTTTTTTGATCGTGCAAATTAACCTTTAAAAAAGAGGTAATGTTTTGCAGTAGGTAACCAGGGTCTTCCCGCCACCGGGCTTGGGTGGTATCCAGTTCATAAACGCCGCGGTGACCGTATTCCTGCATGTATTGCGCAAAAGCTCGTTTAAATGGTGAATGATCCGGTAATTCTTGCCAGTGATTTTGGTTAAAATCCTGTTTTGAGAGAAAAGGCAAAGCGTTCGGATCGTCTTTCGCTATAGCGGCCAATTGCAATAACTTGTAGCCCTGGTCGGCACTGGTGATACGACCACGTCCGGCCATTAAGGCATTGGCCATACTGAGGCCGCGCTGCGGAAACAGCCGGTTCAGTGTGTTAATGGCCATGAGTAAAGGGCCCACGTTGGCATTGAGTATCATATACATGGGACCGTATTCCATATAGAGACTACGTAAGCGTTGCAACTGTAGCAGCAGTTCAGCGTCACTCAGATTAAGCAATTGAGTTTGTTCCACCTCACGGCAGAAGCTCAGGCACCGATCAAATGCCTGTTGACGGTTCTTCGTAGTTTTGTTCATGATACGCATGTTTTTCAAAATGCGTAGGATACGTTTTATACCTGCTTTGCCCTTAAACGGTGAGCCGGGTGGAACCTCAATTTCCGCTTGATGCCCACCGGCTAAAAGATTGACCAACTCCGGTTCTGTCCCAAAGATGTCGTAGAGCAACCATTGATACAAGCTCAGGTTGAAATAAGCTCTTCCCTGGTACAATTTGTTGACGCTCAAACCCTGGGGGATTGGGTATCCTACCAGGCGCAAAGGCATCAGTATGGTCTGGTTAATAATGGCTAATAAGGTATGTTGCTGCATAAGCGTTTGCGCCATGGGAATAACATCACGGTAGTTGGCATTGGACCAAACGGACTTTTGGTTGAATCGAGCGGGTCTTAAGACCGGCAGTCGGGTCACGGGCCGGGCTTGTAAGATAAAGAATTCATCGTTTGCCATGGCCCATTCTATGTCCTGGTGTTGTTCTGTATTGCCAATGGCATCATGGATGCGTTGTACCAACATGGCGAGACGTGATCTTTGGGTTTCGTTGAGTACAGCCTGTTGGGCTACGGTTTGCGTGTGAGTTTCGGTGCCACCGAGAAGCGAGGGCACGGTTTTAGTGGTTTTTTTACCTGTCCATTGGCTTTGAGTGGTAAAGCCCTGGTTTTCTATAAAATAACAGTCCACATCCTCAGCACCGTTAACCACGGATTCCCCCAGGCCGAAATTGGCGCTGACTACATAGATATCCTCCCGTCCGGTTCCGGGGTCGCAACTAAATGCCACGCCGGCGGCGTCTGCTGAAACCAATTCCATAATGACCACGGCAGGTAATACTTGTTGATCATCGAATCCCATCTTGCGACGATAAGCCACCGCTTGAACCGTCCACAAAGAGGCATAGCATTGTTTGATTTTATCTATCACCACGTCAATACCACTGACATTGAGAAAAGATTGATGTATCCCGGCAAAGCTGGCGGAGTCCGAGTCTTCTGCAGATGCTGAGGAACGTACGGCCAATGCTTTATGCTGCAATTGCTGTTGTTGCAAAACGCGTTGGAGTTGCTCGGTAAATAGTGGTGGAAACCAACCTGTCAGTATCTGTTGTCGCAATTGTTCCAGCTGGTGTGCGCTGCTGTGATCCAGCACATTGTTCAGAGTGATCTTCGATGCCTCAGTGTAAAGCGCGTTTTGCAGGCTGTTGTGTTGTAAAAACTGCTGGTACACGCTAACAGGTACAACGCCACCGTTTGGGACATTGAAGCCAAAGTGATGTAACAATGCCAGGTTCCAACCTTTACCGCCGCTTTGAGCTTTGTCTTGGGTAAGCACTGCATCCCAGGGCAAAAATTCGCTTGTGGTGTTGCCTGAGTTCTGTTTTGTCATGGTGGGATTCATTTTCTTTTCGCCGCCCCATTCAGGAACAGCTCCACAATGGTGTCGCTGATACTTTCAGCGGAAAAGTCTTCCGGGTGGTACATCCAGATGACGGTTTGCATGAAAAACTTAAGTCCGATATCGGCGACCAAAATGCCTTGGGGAATATCGTTGCGAATCTCACCGTTTTTTTGACCTGCCTCAATAATTTGTGCAAACAACTTGTCATTGCCACTGCGAAGGGATTGGTTAATCTCCGGGTTGTGAATGTGTTGCATACGGTAGGCAATATAGATTTTGTATAGCTCCGGGTTATCCAGTACCGCATTCATGGATTGAATTAATAGTGTGCGTAAACGGTTACGGCTATCGGGGTGTTGCTCCAGCAATTGTTCCAGAGATCGGGACATCTCCTGCGTTGTCAGTTGCCAATACCGGGCAATAATGGATTCTTTCACAGGAAAGTATTTATACAGCGTAGCCTTGGCAATATCGCTCCGATCTGCAATTTGCTCCATGGTGGTGGTGTCTATCCCGTGTTTACGGAATAAGTCCATGGCCACGCTGACTATAAGGGCCTGGGTTTGCTGTTTTTTGCGACTGCGCCGGTCCTGGGTCATTTCAACACCTTTAAAGTATACGAAGTATAATAATATACGACGTATAGTTATTGTCAATATTGTGAGTCTATTTCCTGGAACAGATAGTGTATGGGTTAAATAAAGGTGAGGTGCAAAGTGCTTGAAATTGCACTAAATACCGACAAATCGCAATAATTTACCCGGAACGCGTATGGATAAAATGGTAAAACCGATTAGAATGAAAAGAAGCTGGGTGAACCTGTGCACCCGCGTAGTCGTCTTTGTAAGTCGAATCGTCAGAACCCGAAACAGTGCTTTCTCAAGATGTAATTCAGCAACGGGTGCCATTACCCATTTCATTTTTCCGGCCAATTGGCCCACTGACTGAAGAGGTGGTTGTATGAGTTCACTGCCTACCCATGACTACCAGCATTTACTGGCTATTTTAATTTTGGTTGCCCGTATCGGCGATATCGGGACAACCTTCATTTTAACTCCCAATATGAAACTGGAGGCTAACGCCCTAATGCGAAAAGGCAAATGGCCCTTCGCTTTAATGTCCTTATCCTTGTGTTTAGTGCCCTATATTTCACAGCCCGCTGCGGTGATGCTATTGGTGACATCTCTGATGTTGTCTGTGTCTAACAGTCTGCGCCTATGGCTGGTCCGTAGTGTGGGAGAAGAGGAATACCATCAATTTGTTGTCGCCGCTGCCGGTAAGGCCAATCCTAGAGAAACTCTGTTTCTGGTCTTTCTTCCCGGTGCGTTTATGATGCTGTTGGCCATTACCATGTTTCTTTTTTATCCCAGTGAGTCTGAATGGGGATATTGGATCGCCGGTGGGTTTCTGGCTTATGCCATGATCTTACTGGTACACATGCCGGCGGGTTTTGCACGGTATCGGCGCGAGGCGCTACAAGGGGAGTCCTTGGTTAAGGGGCAGGATTGCTAAAGTTTCGGCATCGAATGGTTCGCTTAGCGGTGAAAGGATTATTTTTTCAACGCATACCCAATGGGATATATCCAGGGAACCTCTGATTAACTCCATGAATGGCATTTATGAGGACTAAATAGTCAATTGCTTCGTTGCCTACATGGATGTAAGCAAGTAACGTGATCAGGGAGCGGAAGCTTTTCGCCTCGCACTTGACGATTTGGTCCTCATCTCTACTCATCCAGGAATTAATCAGAGGTTCCCTAGGCTTAACTTTGTGATTTGTAAATGGTTGTTTGTTGGTTGCACAAGTGAAAACTTGTTTCAGTGAATATTTTTGAAAATCTTGCTACTTCCCATTACATTGCCGACAATGCATGGTTTTACCGTACCGGTTAAACCTGTCGATCAACAGCCTGCCAATGTTGGCGAAATGGTAGTGATATAATATTGTTACGGTAGTACTGAAATGTTTTTAGTAGCTAACCGGTTGTCTTAAACGAAGTTGATACGGATTACCAAAGTTATTTGTTTAAGGGGGAGTAATGCGGCTTAGAGTATGGATCAATGCATTTATTCCGGGTCACGTAGCAGGTTACACGCAAACCATTTCGGCAGGAACTCACCGGGGCAAGACAGCAGTCCCGCTGCCTGGGGTCGCTCGCGCCAATCCAATGAATCTTTTTAAGAGTTTGGACGCAGGCTACTTAACAGACCAACGTAGCTTCAGTTCTTCTGCAACGGCGAGTCATCGAATGCAATCTTGGGTGGAATTTGAGTTATCGGGTACACCGCGGATCGTTGGTAAGGGGCATACCTCATCGGGAACCACAGAGGTCAATATGGATACCGGGGCTCAACTGGATTTTGCTTATGCGGATATGGGGCGGTGCTCGTTCTCTCCCTTGACTATGTATCAGGAGCTTGCAGGAAGACGGTGTGGTGCCACACAATATCGTGTCCCGTTGGGCGGATATGCCGCGGTTTGCTATCCATCGTCTGTACCCCCGCCACATCCGCTCTACCGGACACACTTAACAGCCGCCGCTGGAGATCCCCTGGTATCAGCAGCAGCAGACATTGATTACACTGGTATGTTCGAGCTATCGCTTGACCCAGCCAGGCCGGCGAAATGCACCATAACATTTAAAGGCAAAATCGATGAATTTCCAGCGTTTGAATGTTATGCGAAGCTGAATAACGTTGTGAAGACTCTATTTCACGCGCCACCACCATCTGGCAACACCGTCACTGATCTGTTGGGACAGGCAAAGCGACCAATAAGAGGTTCAGCATCATTTTGATCTGAAAACCGAAAAAAATATGAAAGAAAAATTTGATCGGAAATACAAATAAAGCAATTAGTGTAGCGAGGCCAAATTTCTCAATCCCAAATCTGATTTGGCTGCCAAAGAACGCGCGATAAACATAATTCGTAATTGGCGACGAATCTATAGTGAGTATGGTTATGAAAAACACAGATCCGCATGACATTCAAAGTCAGGCACAAAAGAAAATTGCCAACATCTATCAGATTGCACGCCAAAAGCATCCGTGGTTAGCGCATCAGAATTTTATTGGATTCACTATATTCAGTGTCTGCGTTTTGGGGGTTTTTCTCAACAGTTACTTTTACTTCTACGGTGAATTATCCGCGTGGGTTGTTGTTCCACTGTCCGCCATCTGGATGTCAATTTTGCATGAGCTGGAGCACGATCTTCTCCATGGATTGTACTTTAACAAAAATAGGACCATACACCATTTAATGTTGCTTGGTGGATACCTGTTACGACCTACAACCATCAACCCCTGGCTCAGGAGAAAGGTTCATATACGCCACCACAGGTTATCGGGAACGGCAGCCGACCTTGAAGAACGTGCGATTACCAATGGTGAGCGTTGGGGGGTTAGGCGTTTCTTAATGTTGACCGATAATATGCTTACCATGCTGCTACGCCCAATGGCGATATTTCGCGAAGTGAATAGGTTGTACCGGTTGGGGGAAATCACTCAACAGGATATTAGAAATTTTATCGCTATTGCATTGCTGGGATATGCCCCTATAGGAATTGCGGTACATTTGCTATGGTACTTCTTTGTTCTATATTACGTGGCTGCCGCCATCACTTCTCTGTTTGATATTCATTTGGTGCTTACCGTAGAGGATATTGCCTGGGTAAATTTACTGGTTGTTACACTGATAGCACCCAATATACTTCGTACCTTTTGCCTTCAATTTGTTTCTTCGAATATACATTACTATGGTGATATAGGATGTGGTGATTTAAGAAAGCAGTGTCAGGTGCTGGATGTCTGGTGGTTGTGGCCAGTTCAGGTATTCTGCTTTAATTTTGGTAAAACACATGCAATCCATCATTTTTGCCCACAAGAACCCTTCTATTTGAGGGAGATGAGGTCTGCGCAAGCTTGCGAAGTATTGAAACAGGCGGGTGTGCGCTTTAACGATATAGATTCATTTTTTCGTGCCAATCGGTATGCCTTGGAAACAAGGAATAAATAGAATCGGCTGTCCAATCAAGTTAATTGCTAATATGAAAGGAATCCGTTCGTTGAGCTTTTCCGGTGTGAGACGTGCAGATATGAGGAATTAGTGAGGATTTGGGACATTCATCCAGGTTACCTGAACCGGCAAAGTTTACTCGGTGAACATCGAGAACTTCATGGGATAGTATCCATTTTAGTGAATGGAAAGAAAGGCTACTCCAGACACCCGGAAACTTTGCGTTGGGTGGGTTTTGGTTGGGCACTCAAGCAAAGGCATCTTGAGTTGGCCTGCGAAATGAAACTAAGAGGTTACCAAGAAAAATCTCCGGTAAGAACGAAATCCAATCTGGGGATATGGCCGGCCGGTTACATCGATAACCCACAGGCTCAATTTAATCTGTTGAAAGAAAAATATAAAAAAAAAGAGCCGGGAAGAATAAAGCTTCCGCGGAATATACAAGAGCTGTGGAGTCATCACAAATATTCAGTATTGGCGAGAAACCCGCAGATATACAAAGAAATCGGTCGGAAGGTCTCCGGCAAATCTATCGATTTTGATACCCTGTCTATGGATCTGGTAAGCTGGTTAAGAACGCCTCCGCAGGCAAGCGGCATTCGAAACGCCTTGCAGCACATGTGGGGCTATGTATCGCAAGTGTCCAATGAAAACTGCAAGGGCAATATTAAATTTTGGTCACTAAAGAAGTTGCTTACGTTGACGCAGGAAAATGTGAAAATATCAAAAGATCCCTATCTTCTTAATTCTACCGCCCTAAGTGAGCTAATGGTGTGGCTTTAATGCAGTGTTGCACATGGCATCGGGATGCCGTCCCATATTTTATAAAAGTAGGGTGCGAATCGTGACCATACTATTGAAGACAGTTATAGGAAAGCTGCTGGGAAAAATGCGTTTAAAGAGTATGGATCGCAGGGTGCAGTCAGAGGAATATTGGAAGTTACAGGGGTTAAACGTTTTAAAATGTAAGTTCTCCTACAACAAGTATGGCGGTTACTGTGTTCCACTCTCGTCGCATCATCGGCCGGCAGCACAAAGAATTCTTCTGAACGATGTCTACGAGCCCGAAACAATCGAGTACATTCTGAATCATTGCAAGACCGGTGACGTCGTTCACGCAGGAACTTACTTCGGTGATTTTTTACCGGCCTTATCAAACGGAGTGGCTCCCAATGCCAAAATCTGGGCATTTGAACCCAACCTTGAAAATTATCGCTGCGCCGGCATTACCATGGCACTAAACAATATCACCAACACCGTATTGACCCATGCGGGTTTAGGGGCCAGGCAGGAGACGCGTTTAATGCAGACAATAGACGATGATGGACGGTCACTGGGCGGGGGAAGCCGGATAATAGCTGCAAGTACAAGTTCGCAGGCGAGTGCGGAGCCAGTCCCCATTGTTTCCATCGATGATTTTCTGAACTCAAATAGGGTCGTATCCATCATCCAGCTCGACGTAGAAGGTTTTGAAATAGAAGCACTAGCCGGCGCACTAAACACTATAAGAAAACACCGCCCGGTTATCATTCTCGAGGTTTTACCTGACAGTACGGTTCCTGGTGGTGAATGGTTTTGTAATAATATTTTGAGTTTAGGCTATATAAAAGTTCATACTGTTCACGGAAACTGGGTTTTTGCTGCAGACGAGAATACCCCGGTATCGTCGTGATTTCGGCAGGAGCCGGATGTTATGGAATACACGTTGCCGCTGTTCGATTGGAAAAAACCCTCTAACCCTTTTTTAAGTCCTTCTTTGCCGACTTGATGTATCGACCAAAGTCCCGATCCTTCTTTCTTTTCTCGGCATAGGACATGTCATTGAATTTGGATTCCTCCCTGAGTTTGTGAAAATTTCCAAGGGACTCCGGACTGATTTCGCCGGCTTGCATGGCGGCTAGCACAGCACAGCCTGGTTCATCGGTGTGGTTGCAGTTTCGGTAGCGGCAACGAGATGAAAGGGTGGATATCCTGGAATAGCTGTCTCCGATACCGCAATCCGCGCCGAGGATGCCAAATTCACGCATTCCAGGATTGTCAATAACCATTGCGCCCCCTTCGAGGCGAATTAGCTCCCGCCGAGTTGTGGTGTGACGTCCTTCACCCGTCCCGCTGACACTGCCGGTATCCAACCTGTGACGGCCAATCAGTTGGTTAATTAATGTACTCTTACCAACTCCAGATGAACCGACAAAGCAATAGGTTTTTCCTGGTAATAGCAGTCGTTTGAGATTGTCCAGTCCATCAAGAGTGACGTTGCTTAGCGGTAATATCGGTGCTGTGATACCGGCGGCCGTAATCTCAGTTAACTGCGAAGCCAGCACGTCTGGATCGACCAGGTCAGTTTTGGTCAGCAAAATATGCGGTTCCGCCCCGCCATCCAACACCATGACGAGATAGCGTTCCAAGCGGTTCAGATTAAAGTCGAACTGGCACGACTGCACGATCAGTACATAGTCTAGATTTGCTGCGATCATTTGGTGCTCAATGCCGGTTCCCGCTGACTTTCTACGCAGTGAAGTCCTGCGCTCCAGGCGACCGTAAATCAATCCAAAGTCATCACCACTGTGTCGTTCCACGCACACCCAGTCTCCCACGCAGGGGAGTTCCGGGGAATCGTGATGGTGGTGCAAATAGCTGCCGGACAACTTTGCCCGAAAATGGCCTGCCTGATCCACTAACAGTAAATGACTGCGGTCTACTGCGACAACACGAGCGATCGATTCTGACGGCTTGCATACCGCCCGTTGTTCAAACCAGTCGTTCCAACCCAATTCAACCAAATTCTCGTGCTGATTCTTCATTTGTCTATTGCCACCGGAGGTGCCACCTTATGACACGACGAGATTTTCCCTGTCCAGTCGCATCCTTTGGCTCCAAAGTAATTGCAGAAGTTTTCTAAGGGTGATTTGTACCTCATCGTGCTCTATGGTAAGTATAGCCAATGCAGCGAGTGTAATGATTAATTGTTAGCCATGAGTCGTATGGATTATTGCTCGATGCCGCTTATTCGTATATAGAATTATATTCTGCAACTACGTCATTAAGCGTGGGGTTTGCTTTACCCCTGCCATCGATCAAGACATGAGGCATGGGGCCGCCCATCACTGAATCGAGATTTTTCTTTAAGGAACGATCATAATTTTGAAAACTTATGCTGCTGGCACGAGTGTATGGAATTTTACGGAGCCTCAGCTCATCTGCTAAATGCTCCGCTTTTTGAGCAGCCTCTTTAGTGCAGTTTTTTGCGGCCAAAATTATTACAGTGTCAGTATCCAGGTTGCTAGGTTTTGGTAAAGTAACAAAACCATAATCGCTGGTGCCCGTTTGATTGCCAGAATAATTATTCTGCCAATAATTGTACCCATACCCAGCCAATCCTATTACAAGAAACAGCTTTATTATTTTCATATGGTATCCTCAATGCAGGAATGAATATCGCATGTCTTTTTTTAGTGTCAGCAGCAATGGCAAAAACAACAACGACTCTTTGTTTTGTGCGTCCCCTCCTGTAGCCGAAACGGTTGGTATGAACAGCGATGCACTTTGGGTTAACCACAGTCACTACTAATATTGCGATACCTGCCAAACACGAATGTCCTATGTGTTCCGCTGACTCTGCTTTACATGCACCGACATTACCCTGGGAATAGACGATGAAAGTGTTAAAGTGCAAAAGTTATTCCAGTTTTCTTCCATTTCCATTGTTGCGTTCTGCTTCGCGCGCCGGCGTAGCCCGTCAGAAACGGATGTTGGTAAGTTACTTTCTAACTTGGTAGATCAACAAGGTGTACATATCAAGCTCCATCAGTGCTTCATCGCTGATGGCTTGCATCCTTTTGCGTCGTGCGGCACGCAAATCGGGTTCTGTAGCACTGGGTGAAATTTCAACCATATTTCGTTTCAGCCAGTCGTGTATTTTCGTGGGGTCGTTTTTACGCATTTCCCCAATCTGCTCTGTCATTTCTTTAGCTCGCTTTTGTACTTCTGGTGGTGTCTGCTTGTTATTTCCAATCGAACGTATTGTATATTCAGATCTGGCCGTGGCTGCGTAGTATAGGGCAAGCAGCAGTGTTTTTAGCGCAGTTTCGTCTTTTTCGACTTTCGTCTTATCAATAATTTGTTCGACATATTTGCGTTCATCTTGAACAAGTAGCGGATAAACGAAAGCATAATCCTGTCCGAGTGTGAGTGCGTGGTGGGGAATAAACACCTGATACTTGGGTTTTGTCAGTATTCGAAACTGAAGTTCCATAGTATCCATTCCCGCTACTGCCTCTCTGTGCATAGTATAAAAATATGGAGTGTGTTGGATCTCAACAAGCGAACACTTCATGATTGATTTGAGCCCCAGTTTTTTGTCTGATTCCAGGCGGGCTTCCTGAAGAAAGAGCATGCCACCGTCGCAGTAAAGCATTTCCGATTGGCCATCCTTACCGAGAAGCTCGCGCATGGCAACCCGGTATGACTCTGGAGACTTGTGAAATCGCGACCAGAGCTTACCGAGTTCGGGAGCACGTTTGGCTTGTTCGTCAAAAGACATAGTAGTGGGATCAAAGGAGTACGTCGCAACAATGTCATTTGTTGCTATGGTGGCAGGTTTTTCTGCTTGAGTTACTCCGCAATAGGTAATCAGAACTACGAAAATAAAGAGTGTTGTCCTGTTCATGTTTTTCCCATGTTTTTCCGTCGCTTATGAGCCGTGCGTATTATGTGCCGGTTCTATTGTTAAAGCACGTCGAATCTCTGAAATGTCACTCACAGATTGCCTAACTCACCATTCATCACCAAGGCGCTACAATACAACCATGTTACCGACATCAGCCTGGCCTCCACGATACCATCCCAATTTTGCTTCGACAACATAGATCACCTTTTAGCCTTTTGTATATTTTTAATCGTATTACTCTTTCAACGCCACGAATGAGGAAGCCTTTTTGTCCAATTGGAAGTAAACGCGTTTCCAGTTCTGGAATTGAAATGCTTGTCACTCGACCAATATATACGTCTACAGATTTTTCGGCTCTATCGACAGTTGCCCATACCAATTCCCGGCACGCAATACGGTGTCGTGTGACAGAAAAAAGAAAAATAATAGCGATATTCAATACTATTCTCATATGTGTTGAATATCTCGCGTTTTACATAACCGGCTTTTTTATTTTAGAAGATTTTATGTATAAGTGTAAGGTAAACACAAAATCTCCGGATTTATGAGCGTAATTGAAGTGCTATAGTCTTTTAGTAATTTCTTTCCATCCTGATGACTTTACTAGCGATATATGCACTATCCCTCTAATTTGTTTCCAAATGCCGGGAGTTAAGTAATCATCTGGATTAGGTGATTTTTTCATTATAGCTTGTTTGAGCCATTCAGGATCGAAAGCTCCCCATTCGCCGGCTATACTGATGAGGTTACTTGACACTGCCGGCGCTACTTCGTATATGCAGATTTTGAGCAACTGTTCTTTTGTGTAGGGTGACGCTTTTAGTGTCGCTGCTATTCGTTCGTAATCAGTCTCGACCAAATCTCCATCAAGCCAGAACTCTGATAATACATCCCATACCGGAACGCGTTCTTGAACAATAGATTCTGTCCATGCCATAGACAATTTACTGCCTACTACTGTTTAACACACCGTGACGGCTTTTGGCGTCAGTTGGAGTGTCTTGTTAGTCTGGCCTTTTATCATTTCAATTCACAATATATCTGGATAGAACAAAAGTGGGGGATCGCCAATATTCTATTCATGAGTACACTCAGTGGGCCGGACCAGGAATGGCAGACACGTTTTTCGACAAAATATTAACCCGCATCTGCCTCAAAATAACAAAAATCACTCTGTGATAATTTGTCAGTCTCTACAAGAACCACCAGTTTGTCACCATCGTGACTCCAGGTGAACTTCTCGTATGGTTAAAATATTCGTTTCACCAGTGTCATTTAGTTTGCCTTGAAGGAGACAGCTCACGAACACCAAGAAACAATGGGAGTGCAACTGCCAGGCCAATACCAAAACATAGTACGATATACATTACCGGCCATTTGAGTCTATTGGTTTTTGCATCGACCAAAACCCAAATAGAAAAAACTATCGCAGAAATATATATATCAAAGGTTATCGCTGTTGTGAGGTTGTTGGCAAATGCCGTACCAAAAAATTGGGTTGGTGCAATGCTGCCTCCTCCGGCAAAATAAAGAATATTATAGTACCAAGTAACACACAAGCCAACGGCTGCGAAAGTAAAGTAAATAAATGGTAATGGTTTATCTATTTTCACGTGACACCCTCCTTGGGACAATATGAGGTGATAAGGCTCTGTGAGAGCAGGCCAAGTTACTAGAGGAGTCTTGGCCCTGACGGGCACGCTCCTTGCCGCTGATAAAGCTTTCAGTAATCAAAAAATATTTCAATTGGTTCATGTCAGTCTAGTTGAAAATACGCAACCTCTAAGCTGGGGCGCATGACTGCATATACGACCAACAGAAGAGCAATAATAAGGATAACACTAAACCAAAGCGGGGATTGCCATACCTTAATGTCACTATATGCCTAATCATGAAAAGCCTAGGCCAGAGACACCATTTTTACAACGCTACTAATAAGCGGGCCTGTGAGGCGTGCTTTTGTGCTGCACGCGCCCAACAAAAACACCGCGGAATGAGCTCTGATGAAGTGGCCTCCCTAAGCATCGACGGCCACACCTCTTATTACAGGCATATCACCCTCCAGGGTTTGCACAGAGAACGTCTCCTCAATCAAACTAGGAGTTAAGCCAATTTTTCTATATACACTCTCTATCTTGGTATGACTGAAACCAAAGTCGCTTTCGTCTGTATTAGACAACCAGTCCCACTGCAAAAAAATACCCCCAGGTTTCAATGCCGACTTTAATACCGATAGAGATCTTTCACAATTCGGTAAAAAACCACATACGGATGAAGACACAATAAGATAAAATTGATTAGTAAATACCGAATTATCTTTGACCAATGCCTCTGACAATTCCTCGGATACACTGATAACATTCGGTAGTTCTTTGCTATTCAAAATGGCTGCCATTCTTTCAGAGGTATCGAGAGCAACAACCTCATTCGCAAACCGGGAAATCTTTTCTGATAATAGTCCTGTACGGCAACCGAAATCAAGAACCCTAAGATTGCTTGTATCGATGATGGAAAGCAGAGTTGAGAACGCTTTCTCTAGGCACAGATAACGTATATATAGCGGCGAAAACGAAGATCAGCGTAGTTTGCGCCCTAACGATCGCCTTGCTAAGCATATTCTTGATTTCAATGTTCAAATGGTGAGCCTTTTCCAGTATCTAGATACTGTTTCAGACTGTTGGCAAAAAAGTAGTCCCATCCTTGCCCGCAGACGTCATAGCAATCTAACGAAGGTACAAGACCCTGATGGACGAAAACTATCTGGGTTTCGCGTCCTTGCTTTTTGATTTTCCATTGTAGTTTGGTTCCTTCCCATTCACCGAGAATTGTTGATGGGAGCCCCTCATGTACATGATGAGCTTCGATGCATTCCAATTCGACAAGACTGTCAGGAACCAGCCTATTGGCGCGCATCACCCAGCTAGTAGAACCAAAACGAAATGTAATTCGATCACCAGTTTGAGATATGGGATTACAGCCGGTAGTCCACCACTTACTAAAGCCAGCCGTCAAAGCACGATATGCCTCGCTTGGTGTGTTTGAAACAGTGATCTCGCGCGTGTAGCTATTGTTCATATTCATCTAGTTAAATGCCTATTCCACCTTATTTGGATAGAACCACATTACCAATGCCCAAGCCAACCAAATACACCTTTCCATCCTTGATGGTCATATCCTCTACTTGCCCATCATGAGAATTTATAGAATAAATATAATTTCCATTTTTATTGACCCACCACTCACGTGCAGTAAATGATGTGCCAGGTGAGTAGAATAATGTGTATACATTTCCATCTAAGTATTAAAGTTTTAATTGGTTTTTCGGTAACATTTAATGATTCTCCTATATCTTCATATGTTTTTCCTAGATCTATTAAAAATAAATAATACAGTAGCGAAGTTAAAACAGTCACTAATAATGTTGCCGAGAGTATCTTTTTGTGCATCATATTGTCTTCACATAACGAATAGCTAAAGGAGCTCTTTACAGGCCCATTGTTGAGCGTATTATTATAGGAAACCATAAACATCAATTATTACCAATTTTAGAGTTTTGCGCACCGCCACTATTGAGCTTGTACATATCAAGTTCACTTTCTATACTAGGGCTCCAAAGCGCTGCAGTTGTCCGTCCGAGTTGAGCAGCTGGTTATAATCCGAATACATTTATTCATATATATAAGAAAAACATAAGCACGAATATAATAAACGCTGCCATTATCATAGCTTTACCGACTCTTACGCGTTTTTTGATCCTTATAGCAAGGCCTCGCCGTAGTTCTTCGTCACCGATGCCGGTACAGTGCGGGCAGTCGTTATTTGACTTGTCATACAGTAGTCTGCACCGTGCACACGTAGTTTGATTTTTTCTTTTCCTTAAGGATTCCCTTGCTCTGCTTTCATGCCAACTATTCATTTTCCATGCTACCGATAACGTTGCGATGTGTGTGTGGCAGCCCAGAGCGAAGCTGCGGGTTGGTGGTCACACACGATTGTGTTATATGATTTTAAAACTCAATTGTAAATGCATCTCCGCCACTATCGACATCGACTTTCCCACTTACTTTTGTTGCGCCATACAACTTAATCCATGTTATTACATCCTGCTCCTCTGTTCCTGATGGTGAGCCAGCAAACTCAGCAGTTATTACATTGTCATTCAACCCTGCTATTTCAGGATACCACCATGAGTCAAAGTTTATCCCCTTCGTTTCCCCAAATTCTTTTAGCGCGTGATGAAGAGCTGCTTCTTCTGAAGAATTGTTAATAAACTCTAAAGCTCTATCTAAAATTGATTTAACTTTTCGCGCAGCGGCTTCATCACTAAATTCTGCTCTAAATTCTATTATGCTAGTTGACATGTATTTATCCTTGAACATACATATTACTTATAAGATGTGGGGCGCGCAGCGAAGCAAGCGCCTGACCTTACCCCGAAATAATTGACACCCATTTTACGCCATCATTTGTTCGCACTCTACTGGTGTCAGGTAACCCAGTGTGGAGTGGATTCGTTGGTTATTGTAAAAATAAATATAGTCAATAATATACGCCATTGCCTCTTCAAGAGTAGCAAAATGCTGGAAATAGATCATCTCGGTTTTCAGTGTATGGAAGAATGATTCCATATGTGCATTATCCCAACAATGCCCCTTGCGACTCATGCTCTTTTTGATTTTTCGTATCTGTAACGGCTGCCATCACAGGCGACAAACTCGTGGCGAAGCGGAGATTTTGACGTCCTTGTGCATGGCATTGTTAGCTTATTTATAACGTTTACTTCGACCATATTCTTACAAAAAATCGACCATTCCAGCTTGAAGCAATTTCGCGCAAATAAATATTTTTGATTCATCAGTGTAACAATCCGGCAAGTCATCGCAACTAAAGTGCGTGTCGGCCTCGCTAATATAGTCTATCGCCATGATCAATTTTGATGACACGCACAAAGATGGCCTGCCATTCATAATAATGACAACTTCATCGCTTGAACTTCTTCGAACTATATTTATGGGATTGCTTGACGATCTTTGTAATTTTGTATGAAGTTCTAGTTTTCTGTCCGCATAATTGAAATTTGGGTTCCACGCTTCATCAAGGTAAGAAATCGAATCGGAAGCGTACTCATCAATTAGAGCATCACGAAAGTCCTGATCTTCTAAACCATATTTACGGAATACCGTAGCCGTTACTTTATCGATAGACATACTATTCAGATTTTTCCTCCACCGGAAAGGCAAAGGAATTCTGTTTTTTAATTCGCCATAAAGATCCTTTTCGAGCTTCTTCAATAAAGCGGTTGTAAATATCTGGGAGTATGTTTTAGGAATCACCACATATGATACTGAAAGGCTTGTAGAGCCTTCCGAAACTACACGATGGGGGAGGTCTGCTGGAATATATAATACATCTCCCGGAGTGATCTGAAATATATTAATTCTGCCATCAAGTTCCTTGATCTCCCACTTCTTTTCTCCTTCGATTTGCATAGTAAACACATGGTCAGAGTCTGTGTGCCAGTCGAAAGTTTTGCTATAAGGAGGTGTAAGGAATGCTGCAACCACTAACTCTTCTCTTACGCATCCGGTTAATTCTAATAAATAATTATAGATAATTCTAAGCTTATGCTTTAATGGTAAAAACCTTTCCAACCTATGAGCCAAGATGCCTCTTCCGTCATCAAAACAGGACTTTGCATCGTACAGGCTTTCTATGATATGAAGTTTTTCCAATTCTTTAAGTTTACTAACATCAAAACTTGATACATAAGGTTGAAATAAGTCACTCTTTTCTTTTCCTACACTTGTCGCTCCATATCGAATTACTCCGCTTTCTCTAAGGATGTCAGTTAGCTCCCTAATTGAAAAATAATCCTTCGGAGAGAAACAGTCTTTTGAATGGAATGGGGTAGCCCCCCAGATTTGTTCTGCAAACTGATCTTCAGGGATTCCCCCCAGAATGACATTCTCAATTTTCTGTTTCATACAATATATCTTTGATGAATTTGTGCTCAAATTGCTTGTTAAAGCCGTGGGTTAGACTCCAATAAACGGGTTGAGCGACAGGGCTCGAAACGAGCACTGTCGCGCAATATATATAGACTACATTGACGCTAAGTTAGCCATCGCCCCAGTTATCAGGACAATGAGACGTATTAGTGCCATGTGATTCTGAACTGCCTTTTGAATTAGGCTCTCGATATAGAGAATCACGAGGCCGTTCTTCGGAAACTTTCGCATCCTTCTCTTCTACTTCGATCTTCTCAGGCTCGTCTTTTTCATTGGTCATATCAATCCTCCTTTGGACTTAAGAACTAACATAATAAAAGCCTCCATGTTTTCGTGAAGCACTTCCTGCCATTCAGAAAAAAGTGGAATAAAAATATTGCATTTGTAGACATATCGGTGTTACGCGACATAATTCACACTCATATTCCGAATTGTGTTGTTGGTCTTTCGTTAGAAAGCCCAACATTAATAAGCCGAACGTTGTCTTACATTCCCCTTATTTTACATAAATTCGTATCAACTTTCTTTCTGTTAAAAAATCTCTTATTGCACTACGACCATGTAAGACTTTCCAGTTATCTATGATTACTGCTTTGCTGCCTGTCCATTGTAATGTGTTGGGTGTTGTACACCTTAAAGCATGGTCAAACGCTACTAAGAAACTTTTGGCGGTTACATTGGCTGGCGTCATGCAACATGCATTGAAGCGAAACCCAATTTCCCCCGATTCTTCAAAGATTGCGGACGCATCAAAATCCCCTAACGGGGTATGGACCTTAAACACTGCGTCTCGCGCCGCTTTCCGAACATCGTGGTCAAGCGATTCAAAAACTTTGTTCGCGTTTACAACATTACTGCTATAACTATTCTTATTGAGCATAGCTAAAACAAGATATCTGGCGGGCACAGGCCAGAAAGCAGTATCAGTATGGAGGGGGAATTCGTCGAAACCGTGTAGATTGCTTAACGTTCCGGGGTAAGCAGCATTTTTTTGCTTTGGAGTAACAATATTGAAATCCTTCCCATCCGGATGAGGAATGATCTCACCGAATTCTCTAGCGAGGCACACAACGGACTGTATTGAAGGGATGTCATTAAATTCCACCCAACCGTCTGCGCGTAAAATATTTTCGTAGTTATGACTCATAATCACTTATAGCTAACGTTGAGTTGTGGGCAGGCGCGTTCTCTGCGCCTGTCACACACGAACGAATTGTTAGAAACTGATGCTAGCACTGACCAAAGGACGAGAAAACAACCTTTTGGCACGCTACCGCCCTGGGGAGGGAAAAGTGGTGAAAAACTAGACGATCCACTGGCCTTGCCCCCACCAATGTTCATTTTTGATTGTTTTTAAACCACCTTGGGTGGTTTGCTTTTAGGCTTTGAAAAAGCCTAAATCCATTTTCATTCCTGCTCGTTACTTGCCGAACTCATGGCAAGTGAAAAGTGAAACCGTTTTTATTCTTCTTATATTTATTTTGGGTTTCTAACGACGCAAATCACCGGGCCAAAAAAGCAGAGCGACGAGGTACGAGGAGCGCCGCTTTTTTGGGTCCGAGTGTATTTGCTTTGTTAGATCTTGTAATTTTCAAAGCACTGCTCTCCCAGCTTGCA
>JAOUJW010000023.1 GCA_029882975.1 Gammaproteobacteria bacterium | reverse complement strand
GGTTTTCACTTTTAGCCGAAGTGATTAACGATGTAAGATTTGTAGATGGAGTAAAGAAACAAACAGTTAAACGTCAAAGGAGCGCTGCCTGATCATGGTCGCGTACACCAGATTTGACTATAACTCCCTGTCGGATTACGTTGCACCAATTCAAGCTAAATCCAATCGACAATCGTGCCTGTAGCGGAATTTGTGGGGGCGGCTTTTTTATGTTTATATTTCGCATACGCGGTTCTCTAATACGCAATTATTTACTCGTGCAGCGGAGAGATTGATTTTGAGTATGAAGTTAGAAAACGTAGTTCCCTTCGGTCGTTCTCTAGATGAATATAAAAAAATGTTCAGTTTGGACGAGGTCGACCTAGGCAAAAAAATGGTGGGCGTAGCCGACGGGCCTGCCAGTTTTAATGCCGAGTTGACGGCTAAGGGCGGACAGGTGACCTCCGTGGATCCGGTGTATGCCTTCAGTGCAGCGGACATTGAAGCCAAGTTCAATGAGGCCTTGGATAATATTATCGGCCAAATCGAAGCGACCCCGGAGAATTGGGTTTGGTCTTACCACAAGTCATTCCAGGATTTGCGAAACAACCGTGTGGAAGCAACGCGTTTGTTTATAGCGGATTTCGCCAACCATAACGGTTCTCGCTATGTGCAAGGGGAGTTACCGCAATTACCGATTGCAGACGGAGAATTCGATTTGGCCCTGTGTTCTCATTTTTTATTTTTGTATTCGGAACATTTCGATCTGGAATTTCACCGTAAAGCACTTCAGGAGTTGTTGCGCATCGCGCCCGAAGTGCGCGTATTCCCTTTAAAAGCCTTAAACTTGCAGGATTCAGTGTACCTAGAACCTTTGCTTAGTGAGCTGCGAACACAAGGGTACAATGCGGAAGTGGTGTCGGTGGAATACGAGTTTCAAAAAGGTGGAAATCAAATGTTGCGTGTCCGCTCCAATTTGTTGTGATGTGTGGAGCTTGCTTTGTTCTTATTAGGCTATGAATCCACCGGCCTGGGCTGGCGTTGTTGGTCCACAGCGACATAAGTTAATGTCGCTTCTGTGACTTTAATGCACTCATTACCCAGGTTACGCTCGGCAAAAACTTCCACCAATACGTTAATGGAAGTGTTGCCTACTTTTTCTATGCGGGCGTAACAGCTAATCAAGTCGCCTACGAATACAGGCTTTTTGAAGTGAAAGGAGTTGACCGCTACCGTGACCACTCGTCCGTTGGCACGACGCGAGGCGACCACAGACCCGGCCAGATCCACTTGTGACATGATCCAACCACCGAAAATATCTCCTGAGGAGTTGGTGTCCGTAGGGCGAGCCAGCAGGCGCATGGTGGGTTGCTCCTGTGGCAGGGTGTCAGGGTTCACGTTTTCGCTTCCTTGGCTTATGAATCTTTATTCATGAACTTTCTTCGCGGACTCTCTTCAACTTAGCTTAGTGGCCTTCATACAAGGCGTTTATATCACTTTCATGAAACTCCATGATTTTATTGCGTTTGAGTTTCAGCGTGGGGGTTATTAGACCGTTTTCCACGGACCAGGCGCGTGTTGATAAAGCAATGCGATTAATTTGAGCATAGCCGGGAAAGGCGGCGATTTTAGCTTTTACTCTGCCCAAGATAATTTGCATCACTTGATCGCTGTGCAATGTGTTTTGATCCTGACTGTCCAATTGATTACCGCGGCATAATCTGCCCCATTGTTCTTCATTAAGCACGATAACGGCGGTCAAATACGGTTTTTGTTCGCCGACAACCATCACTTGCTCAAACAGGGGGTCCATACAAATGGCCAGTTCCATGTCGCTGGGTGGTACTTTTTCACCATTAGAAAGCACAATAATCTCTTTGATGCGACCGGTAATGTAGACTTTTTCATTTTCGATTTTGGCTTTGTCGCCGGTGTGCAACCAGCCGTCGCTGTCAATGGTGTCGTCGGTGGCCGTTTGATTGTTCCAATAGCCCAACATGACATGGGGGCCTTTGGTGAGTAACTCGCCGGTATCGGCAATTTTAACTTCCACATCGCGTAAGGGTAAGCCCACACTGGCGGGATCGTTGTCTTCAATTTTGTTAACGGCGATAACCGGACTGGTTTCGGTGAGACCATAGCCTTGGACCAGGTTCAGGCCAAGTCCTATAAAAGTTTTGGCGACACTGGGTGATAATGGAGCGCCACCACAAATGGCTAAACGTAAGCGCCCACCGAGTTTGGCCATGACTTTATTGGCTATTAACAGTTTTAACAGCGGCCAGCTCAAAGAGAAAGCGCCGGGGTTTTGAAATCGCTCCCAGCCTGTGTCTACGGCTTTCAAAAACAGATTGCGTGCGAAATTGGATTTCTGTTCCAATTGCAAGCTGATTTTATTGGCAATTCGTTCGTAAATGCGGGGTACGGATATCAATACCGTGGGCCTGACCGTTAGTAAGTCTTCAGGTAAGTCCGGTACGGAGCGGGCATAGGCTACAGTGCCGCCGGTAGTCATAGGGATATAGTATCCGGCCATGCGCTCCAACATGTGCGATAACGGAAGAAAAGATAAAAACAAATCCGTGGGATAGGTTTGAATGGCAATCCAGCCGGAAGTATAGGCGTTGTTGAGTATGTTCTCATGGCACAACATCACCCCTTTAGGTCTTCCAGTGGTGCCGGAAGTGTAAACAATGGTGGCCAAGTCACGTGTGTTACCGGCATAAGTCTGCAGTTGGCTGTGGTCCACGTCTTTAGGAATGTTTTTGGTCCATTCAGACAAGGTCATTAAACGATTGAACTTGTTGTATTCGGCGCAGGGACGCAGGGAGAGCAGGCGAATCAGGCCATCCATTTGCGAAGCAATTTCGGATAAAGCGGCCAACTGCTCGTGACCTTCGATGAGCAGGATTTTTACACCGGCATCCTGGAGCACGTAAGAAATATTGTCGGCACGATCGTTGGTGTACAGAGGAACCACAACCAAGCCTAATCCCAAAGCGGCTTGCTCGAAAAACACCCATTCGGGTGAGTTGCGCAACATGATGGCCACTTTATCGCCGGGTTTCATGCCGTCATTAGTCAATGCTACTTGCAAGCGGGCTACCTGGGAGGCAGCTTCCAACCAGGTGTGGCTCAACCAGCGGTTTTTTTCTTTGTCGAAGTAACGGTAGGCTTCAGACGAGCCGGAACGTTTCACTCTTTCTTTAAACAAACCACACAGGGTAACGGATTCATCAGGTGCAATTACAATCTTATTGGTGCTCATGGTTCACTCTTATTTTGTTGTTGGAAATCCTAAGGTTTCCGTGTGTTACAGTTTGGGTCAGTGTTTAGCTCCAGCCCGCATCCGCTTTAAAACGCTCGCCGTGTTTTTGTTGCAGTTCTTGCAAGCGCTCACGCAGTTTTTCCACCCCTTGCTTGTCACGGAAATGCAGCGGTCCCCCACGGAACGGCGCAAAGCCTGTACCGAATATGATTCCGGCGTCTATTAAATCAGCATTATCTACAATCTGTTCGCGCAGGCAAGCCACTACTTCATTAACCATGCGTAAAATCATGCGGTCCTGTATATCTTTTATGCTATGACTGCTGCCGCTTTGTTCGGATTTCTCCTTTTTACCGTTCTTGTATTTATAAAAACCACGGCCACTTTTTATGCCCAAATGCCCGGAGTCCACCAGTTGTTTCAGTCGTGGCGGGACTTCCAGGTCCAGTTTTTCGGACAAGATTTGGGCAACGGATAAACAAATATCCAAACCAACGGTGTCCGCCAGTGCAATGGGGCCCATCGGCATGCCAAAACCCACAGCAGCTTTATCGATGACCGGTCCAGGGATGCCTTCGGATTCCATCACCACCGCTTCCACTAAATACGGCATGAGTACTCGATTGACCAGAAAGCCCGGTGCGCTTTTCGTGGGTAGGGGTAAGCGGCTGATGTGGCGCGTAAACGCGGCAGCTTTGGCAGTGGCGTCCGCGCTGGTGGTGGTGCCGTTCACAATTTCCACCAACAACATTTTGGCTACTGGATTAAAAAAGTGTATGCCCACCAAGCGGGAAGGATCTTTTAACACCTGCGCCAAGGTTTCGATGGGTATGCTGGATGTGTTTGTGGCCAACAAAGCATCGGGCTTGATCACTGCTTCGACTTCTTTTAGCAGGGCATGCTTGGCTTCCAGGTTTTCAAAGATGGCTTCAATAACCACATCGGCATGTGCCAAGCCCAAGCCGTTCATATCCGGTACCAAGCGATCCATGGCCGCCTGCACTAATAAGGGTTTTTTCAATTTTTTGCTATATAACTTGTAGGCTTTTTGCAGGACTTTGGCCAGGTGCTCTTCTTTGCGGTCTTGCACAGTAACGGTCATGCCCTGCAAAGCACACCACGCGGCAATATCCGCGCCCATGACGCCGGCACCGATAACGTGTACCCGTTTGGGGGTGAATAAGGATTTGTCCCCCACGGATTTAAGTTTTTCCTGCAGGAAAAACACCCGGATCAGGTTTTGTGCTGTTTCACCCAGAACCAGTTTGGAAACAGCCTGCTCCTCTCCTTGCAGCATGCGTTGGCGGTTGTCTGCATGTTTAACCCATAGATCGATGAGTTCATATGGGGCGGGGTAGTGCTCCTGCCGGGCACGGGCGGCAACTTTTTTGCGCAATATTTTGGCTAACCAGGGACGTATCAGGCTGTGGTTGGTGAGTTTCTTCCACAAGGGAAGTTTTGTCTTAGACGGGCGGTTTAAGACAATATTGCGAGCCCCCTTTTTCATGTCACGGTTGGGCACCGCATAGTCCACTAAGCCGATTTTCCTTGCTGCACCGGCACTAATTGCGCGACCTGACAACATGAGGTCCATGGCAGAAGGAGCGCCCACTAAATGGGGTAGACGCGTGGCGCCTCCAAACGCAGGAAAGATACCCAGTTGAATTTCCGGTAAGCCGATTTTGGTTTTTGGATCGTTGTCAGCGATGCGATAGCGACAGGCCATGGCCAACTCTGTGCCGCCGCCCATACAAAATCCGTGGATCAAACAAACCGTAGGGAAGCGCAGTTTTTCGATGCGGTTATAAATCCCCTGGCCCAGGCGAATAAATTCCGCTGCCTGCTCCTGATTTTTTATGATAGTGAATTGCTTGATATCCGCACCTGCAACAAAACCGTTGCTTTTATCGGAAAGTATTACCAGACCCTTGGGCGTGGTGGTTTCCAGGTGATCGACAATAGTCTCCAGCTCCTTGAGCATGTCCTCAGATAAAGTGTTGGTGCTGCTGTCCTCTTTGTCTGCGTGTAACCAAGCGATGCCGTCTGAATCTGTTTCCAAATGCCAGTGTTTATAGTTGTTGGCCACCGGGCTTTACTCCTTTGCGATATTATCCTCAGTTTTCAGTGTGTCCGCTGTGCTGCTGTTATCTTCAGCGGAGGCTTCTGCAGCCGGTTCTGTCTTTGCCGTTTTCGGTTTAGCCTTTTTCTTTTTAACCGCGGCTTTGGGCTTTTCGGCGGGTCCCACGCCGGAACAGCTTTCCAGCAGCATGGCACCACCTTGGCCACCACCAATACATAAGCTGGCCATTCCGGTTTTGGCGTTGTTGCGTTTGAGAACATGCAATAAATGCAGGACGATACGTGCGCCACTGGCACCAACAGGGTGACCAATGCTAACGCCGCCACCATCCACATTAAGCCGTTCTTGATCCAATTCGCCCATGGGTTTGGTTAAGCCCAATTGCTCGCTGCAGTACTTGTCTTCTTTCCAGGCTTCCAGGTTGGCCAGTACTTGTGCGGCAAAGGCTTCATTAATCTCCCAGTAATCCACATCGCTTAATTTCATTTTACGACGCTGTAAAATCGGGGTCATGGCATGCACGGGGCCTAAGCCCATTTGTGACGGATCCAGCCCGGCCCACTCGCTGTCTAGGATTTTACCCAGTACGGGTAGGTTGAACTTCTCCACATTTTCTGCATTGGCCAATACCAGCCAGGCAGAACCGTCGGTGACTTGAGCACTATTGCCGGCGGTAACATCGCCAAAGGGGCGGTCGAATACCGGTTTTAACTTGGCCAGCTGTTCCACCGAGGAATCGCGACGCAGGCCATCATCGTCTTTATAAAATTTACCGGAGGTATCGTAGATGGTTTCGATTTCGCCCAGAAATCCTTGATCTTGTGCCGCAGCCAAACGGGCATGGCTACGAGCGGCGTAACTGTCCATGGCCTCTCGATTGATGTTAAAACGGTGTGCCAAAACTTCGGCGGTTTGTCCCATGGACAAACCGACCACCGGATCGGTGAGGCCGCGCAACAAGGCGATGATGGGTTTAAAATAGGCGGGGCGTAATTGTCCCAGTGCTTTGAGCCTGCCTCCCAGTGATTTGATTCGGTACCAATCGCCTAACCAGGCCACCATGGCTTCGGCCAATAGCACCGGGGCATGGCTCATGGACTCGATACCACCGGCCAGTACCAGGCCGGAGCGACCCGTGGCAATATTGGTTGCGGCGCAGTCCAGTGCTTGCAGGCCGGAGGCGCAGTTGCGTTGTACCGTCCAGGCCGGAACATGCTCATCGCAGCCCAGGCGCAATGCCACAACGCGGGCAATGTTGGCTTCATCCGGGCCGGGCATGACGCAACCGGCAATGACTTCATCAATATCCGATGGTGAAAAAGGCATGCGCGCCAATAAGGGGCGTGCAGCGGATACAGCAATATTAGCTGCAGTGAACGGTCCGGGTTTCCCCTTGGCTTTTAAAAAGGGCGAACGGCTACCGTCCACGACATAAACGTCGTGGACAGCGGTCTTACTGGTTGTCATTTAGGCACACTCCTTCGCGGATAATGGTGGCTCACTGCTGTCATTGTTGCGCTGAAAATATTCTGGCTCAAAATCATCCACCCAGATGACGTCACGGCGAGCGGTATCAGCTTTGTTAAGCAATTGGGCATCATCCTTGGATAACAGTTCCAATTCCACTGCGGCATCGATTTGATCACCGCGTTCGGTTTGTGTGACTTGTCCGGAGCGTATGGCTTTGCGCAAGCGTTTATCAGCATCTTCAGCTTCTATGACACAGTTTAGCGCATATTCCAGTCGTGCCAGAGGTTCGGTATGAATATGTTTATCCAGGTTATTGGGTAAGAATATACCAGCGGTTAAACGGTCTCGCGTGGGTGATGGCCTTTGCAGCAATTTGGCTACTTTATGTCCCAACCGATCGGAGGGGCCCGAATATTTTTTGCCTAATGGCAAAACAATGCGGCGTAAGACCCACGCCACTACCGGAATGGGGAAGTTGTTGAGAAACTTATCCATGCTTTGTTGCATAACCCGCAAGGAGTTCTCGCAGCTCCATTGTACTAAGGGCAGGTCTTGTGCCGGTTGGCCGTCATCCTCAAAGCGTTTCAATGTCGCAGAGGCCAGGTAAAGGTGGCTTAAAATATCCGCCAGACGACCGGATAATTTTTCCTTGCGTTTTAAGTCGCCACCCATAATCAGCATGGACATGTCGGACAAAAAGGCGAAGGCACTGCTCATACGGCTTAGCTGACGGTAATACACGGCGGTGGGGCCGCTAACCGGTGCTTTGGCGAAACGGGCATTGGTCAAGCCCAGAAACAGGCTTCGAGAGGCGTTGCTGACACTAAAACCCACGTGACGGGTAAAAGCATCATCAAAGTCTTCCAAGGCTTTCTGTTCGTCCGGCTCTTTGGTGGCCAGCATTTCCTTTAGCACATAAGGATGGCAGCGAATGGCGCCTTGACCAAAGATAATCAGGCTTCGGGTGAGAATATTGGCCCCTTCCACAGTGATGCTGATGGGGATGGATTGGTAGATGCGCCCCAGCCAATTGCGCGGTCCCAGGCAAATCCCGCTGCCGCCTTGTATGTCCATTGCATCATTACACACAGTGCGCATGGTTTCAGTAAAGTTGTATTTTACGATGGCCGAAATAACCGAGGGGCTTTCACCCTGATCCAATGCCGATGTGGTTAAGGTGCGAGCGGCATCCAGCATATAGGTATAGCCACCAATACGCGCGAGAGGTTCTTCCACTCCTTCAAAATTTCCAATGGCGGTTTTAAATTGTTGCCGAATGCGTGCATAGGCGCCGGTGGCGCGGCTGGATAGTTTGCCGGCACCGGTGCTTAAGGCAGGTAAAGAAATGGAACGACCTGCTGCCAGACATTCCATTAACATGCGCCAGCCGTTGCCCACTTGGGATTGGCCGCCAATGATCCAATCCATGGGGATGAACACATCTTTGCCTTCATTGGGACCATTTTGAAAGGCCATATCCAAGGGGAAATGGCGATTTCCGATTTTAACCCCGGGGGTATTAGTGGGGATCAAGGCGCAGGTTATACCGAGATTTTCGGTCTCGCCCAGTAAATGTTCAGGATCGTACAGCTTAAAGGCCAATCCCAATACGGTTGCCACCGGCCCCAGGGTAATATAACGTTTACTCCAGTTGAGGCGTATACCCAGCACATCTTTCTTGCCTTCAAAATCACTGCGACAAACAATGCCATTGTCCACCATAGACGCGGCATCGGAACCGGCTTCCGGGGAAGTGAGCGCAAAACAGGGAACTTCCTGGCCTTTGGCCAGGCGAGGTAAGTAATGGTTCTTTTGCTCCTGAGTACCATAGCGTAACAGCAATTCAGCCGGGCCTAAGGAATTGGGCACCATGACCGTCACGGCAGCAGTGATGGAACGCGTGGAGATCTTTACCACCACGCTGGAATGAGCCAGGGCGGAAAACTCCAGTCCACCATAGCTCTTTGGTATGATCATACCGAAAAAACCATTGTCCTTAATAAATTGCCAAATGGGTTCGGGTAGATCGTGGTCCTCATGGGTCACTTTCCAGTCATCGATCATTTCACACAATTGCTGCACCGGGCCATCCAGAAACCCCTGTTCTTCCGAGCTCAGTTGGGGTTTGGGTGTTTGCAGCAAGCGCTGCCATTGGGGATTTCCGCTGAACAGCTCGCCATCCCACCATACACTGCCGGCTTCCAAGGCTTCCTTTTCGGTTTGCGACATAGTGGGAATGACCTTCTTGAAAGCCTGCAAAGCCATCCCCGTAATCCATTGTCGTCGTAGAGCGGTAACGTTTAATACGACAGCGGGAGTTAAAAAAGTGCCCCAGGCCAATATTTGCCAAAACACACCGGGTGCCGCCAGCTTGCCCCACGCCACCAGTGTTAGCGCGACAATGCCTGTACCCAAAAGCAGTGACACGCGAAAATAGAAGATTGACCAGAACACACCCAGGAAAATTAATAACCAGATTAATGTTTGCATGATATTAGTTCACTTGTTTCTGAGTTACGGTTGTACCACTTTCTGTTACATCATTACTATAAGTCTGTGAATATTCACCAATTTTATCGGCTGGGGCCGTTTGTCCCGATTGCGACGAAGACTGCGGCATGGGTAAAAAGCATTCATTTTCGTCATTACAGACGACACCGTTTTGATCCCAGGGCAGTTGCCGATACACGGACAAATCGTTTAGTCCCAGTAAGGGGTATTTAATAATTTGAAAATAAGGCGAGTAATCAAAATCCCTTGGTGTATAAAGACGAGTATTGCGCTTATACATCCTCATGGTGTTGCCTTCTTTGTGAATCACGGGAAGGATTGGGAATTGGACAGTGGCGAATGCCGCAGCAATCAGGGTGGAGCATACGGCTTTGGTAGATTCCCCCGCGTTGTGTTCAAACAAGCTGGAGCGCCAGCGCCGGGGAACAATGCCGTAGGGAAGTAAAAAGCGTGCCAGATCCACCAATTGCCGAACATTGTACTCATAACCAATGTGTTTGGTTGCATACGCAATGACTTTGGGGACATCCTGTGGCAACAGCCCCTGTGGTCGACAAATGCGCAAATGGTCTTTGGCGTACTTATGCAAGGGGGCAACCACTGTGCCTTCTCCCAACAAGGGTTCAATGATCAACTGATCATCGGGGTCGCCGTCATAGACCCAATTGATATGTTCACGCACATTCGGGTCTTCAATGTCCGCCATGCGACCGATGTATAAGGCGGAATGAGTCCAGGAGCTTTGAGTAATGGTTTTGATGACATCACTGACACGGGCGCGGCCTTCCACCAACACCACATCGCAGGGTCTGATTTCGAAACTAAGGCGTTCCATATCACATGGCGGCGTTCCTTGAACGTCTTCCTCATGGGTTAGCCAATGAACAATTTTCTGGATTAGCCATTTTTTTGGGTTAACTATTGCCATCGCTTCGGTTTTATTCTCGACAAAGCTCACATTTCTAAGCTTCTATTGTAACTATAGGTCGCTGTCTCAAGGTTTGCAGCGACTTGTGAATATGTCACTCCCCCCGGAGAAAAACCCGGTTAAAGTGTAGGCGCACTATCTTAAACTATCGGCACCACAAGATTTTTCTTAAACCAAACAATCACTTCAGGCTAAACCTGCCACTGTGAGATCAATGGCTTAGCGGTGCGTAAACCTGTGGAAAGTAGATGCAATTTATGCGCTAGTTCACATTGCTGACACGGTTGTCAGGGCGTACAAATCTGACGCCTTGAGTGGGAAATGTGTACAATGGCTTCACGTTAGGAAACAGGCTGATGAGGAGAGTTTGGTGGCAATAACCATAGCAGCGGCGCTGGTGAGCTATGTCGTCATGTTGTTGGCAATGTATTTACGTCGCATCCGCTCAGTACACGTGCCGATGATGATCGGCATCATGATATTTGATTTTTTATTTCCGGTTTATTTGTATATGAATCGGGACTGGCCCAAGCGGCTGTTTGAAGAAGGGGATATATTCTCCTTTTTATTGTGGACACATTTTGGCTTGCTGATTTCCCTCTTCGTACTCTATGTCATTCAGGGCCTGGCCGGGAGACAATTGTTGCAGGGTGAGCAGCACGCTCGAACCGAACATCGAAATGTGGCTATTGGGATATTGCTGGTACGGGGTTTGGTGATACTGAGCGGTGCTTTGTTGTATAAGCCGGAGGCTTGATTCGGAAAAATCAGGCTATTTTCCCACCGGTTTCACTGACTTTATTCTCGATCATAGCCAGGGTGTCTCCGGGTATGCCGATGATGGGAAACAGGGAGTAGGCGCTGTTCTGGTAGACCAACAACCAGGCTGTATCCGATTTAATCACTTCCCGTAACATCTCCCACTTAAAGCGACTTTTACCCAAATAGGATTCCACAGCGACATCCTGTTCGGTGAATTTCCATTTGGCGACCGGAAATTCCATTTGCTTAAAAGTGGTTAGAGAGCGTTGTTTAAACATGAAGTAAATGGCACCGAAAATCAGGCAACCAAGGCAGGCTACTGCGAGGAAGGCCATGGTTATCCAGGTGTTGATATTCATAAAAAAAATCAACACACTCGAAACCAGTATTCCTGTCAGGCATAACAGAAATGTGCCGGCAAAGGTGTTTTTCCAATACATTCGGGCGCCTTCACGAATGAGTTGTTGGGTATATTGGGTTTCGATTTCCAGTTCCATGTGTGTATATCGGTAACAATGATGACACATTTAAGCGGATAAGCCGCCACCTTAGCATTTGTGTTTCAGTTTTGCCACATATCGACTCTATAAGGGAGTTTTATAGGAAAAAGAGTGCTAATTTATGGTATTTGTGGGATTTATCACGATTTTGCAGAGTTGTGACCGTTTTGCGAAGTTTTTCACCCAGAATATTTTCTAATAAATAGTTTGTAACAATAGCGACATTAAGTAATCTGTATGCTCAGTAAGCAATATTTTGTGTTCTGTCGTTTGAGGAGTGAATCATGATGGGTTCCTTTAAAGTTGTGGCTGGTTTGTTTGTGGTGTCAGCCTTTATGCTGTTGGCGTTAAATGCAGTGGGTGGGGATATGTCGAATGTGAAAAAGCAAGACAAAACCAAGCCTGAGCAGGAGAACAACATGAGCGAACAATATTCTAAGCCCAGTAAGGATGTGCTGAAGTCTAAGTTAACCCCGTTGCAATACCATGTTACCCAGGAGGAAGGAACCGAGAGGCCCTTTAAAAATGAGTTTTGGGATAACCACGAAGAGGGCATTTATGTGGATGTGGTGTCCGGGGAACCGTTATTCAGTTCCACTGACAAGTTTGAATCCGGCACCGGTTGGCCCAGCTTTACCCGGCCTATTGAAGATTCCATGGTAAAGGAAAAAGAGGATAATAAGTTTTTTATGCGCCGGGTTGAAGTGAGAAGCCGGGTTGCGGATTCCCATCTTGGGCATGTTTTCAACGATGGGCCGGCACCGACGGGCCTGCGGTACTGTATAAATTCAGCATCTCTGCGGTTTATTCCTAAAGATAAGTTAGCGGCTGAGGGTTACGAAAAGTACCTAAGTTTGTTTTCTAAATAGCTTCTGAATTTGTCCCGATGCTTTTGTTGAATGCATGGCTGTTCACGCGGCCATGCTGTCCAGGTAGATTTTGAATTCGCTGCCTTCGCCCAATGTGCTATGTACTTCGATTTGTCCTTGTATCAATTCCACCATGTATTTGGTGATACATAGACCAATGCCCGTTCCCAGCAAATTGGTGTCTAAGGTGGCCCTTTCGAAGGGTTCAAATATGGTACCTATTTTTGCTTGGTCAATCCCTACGCCGGTATCGGATACGGATATAATCGCTTTGCCGTCGTAGTTGCGGCTAAGTACCAAAGTGACTTCGCCATTGGGTTTATTGTACTTTATCGCATTGGTTAACAGATTTACGATAGAGCGGTAGATTTTGCTTTTGTCGGTAACAATGTTGAGATTATCCATGCAGTTAACATAAATGCGTATGTTTTTGTCTTTGCACCAGGGAGTCACGGCATTGACGGCTTCATTAACCACGTTGCTGAGATTGGTAAGTTCAGGTTCCAGGACGATGGTGCCGTTCTCAAAGCTGGACAGATCCAGAGCGTTGTTTACCAATTCCAGCAAATGCTGACTGGAATGTGTAATTTGTCTAAGGTAGTTCTTCTTCGCATTCTCTTCAATGTTTCCCAGTTCCATCAGTTGTGTGAAACCCAATATAGCATTCAGTGGTGTGCGTAGTTCGTGGCTCATGTTGCTAAGAAACTGGGATTTGACTTGGTTGGCATGTTCAGCTGAGGTTTTGGCGAATTCCAGTTGCTCTGTGCGCTCAATGACTCGCTGTTCCAACCTGGCATTGGAGCTTAGAAGTTGCTGGGTGATTTTGTGTTTGGTAAGGGCGTTGCTTATTTTTTTTGCCGTTTCGATGACCAGATTCTCCTCATCCTCGGGCAAATCGTAACGGTCCGGAAAACGGCTGCCGATATCGATGTGACCGTGACTAAACTCTCCATTGGTCAGCTTATGGCTGAGTAGGTGACTTAGTATCGGGGTGTCACTGCTTAAATAAGTCTGTTCATCTGTCGCTATTTTGACAATCAAATCTTCTCCGGACAATGCGGCGGTTAGTAGAAAACAGACATTTTGAACCCTGTCAGGCAGGCTGATGCTGGAGTTATCCAAAATTTCAGAAATTT
Source organism: Gammaproteobacteria bacterium (assembly GCA_029882975.1). NCBI lineage: Bacteria > Pseudomonadati > Pseudomonadota > Gammaproteobacteria > Gammaproteobacteria bacterium. The sequence goes on along the minus strand of JAOUJW010000023.1, from coordinate 71,166 downwards.
GGTAATTGCTTTGCAATTCTCTGATCCGGTTGTGTAAATCGCGGTTTTTTTGTTCCAGTAAGCGGGTTTTGTCGCTGATTTCCAGTTCTTGCCGGTACAACATTTCCGAAGCGCTGTTGAGTGAATTCCCCAGATTCTCAAGTTCCCAGGTGCTCGCGTTGACTGGCATGGTTTTGCCGGTGTTAGCCGGGATATTTCTGGCAAAGTTGGCCGCCTGAATCAAAGCTCTGGTCTTCTTGCTCATATAGGGCAGGACAACCACGGCACAGAGTATTAACGTAATCAATGCTTGCGCTAAGGTATCCAGCCAGATCCTTGTTACAACCTTGTCGATATATGTAAAACTGGAGGTAACTCGAATCCAGCCCAAGGACTGGGTTGTATAATTAATGGCTTGGTTGCAAATAAGTCCATCCGCATTCATGCATGCTGTCGTTTCCGGTAGAGTCTGCTGACCAAACCTGAATGTGGGTTCCAGTTCCTTGTCGGCATTTCTGGAAACTTCAGTCAAAATGCTGCCATCGTTAGAGAGGATTGTTATGGTGCTGATGTCTTCCATCGGGGTAAAGGTGGCGAGTCGGGTTTCGATGTCAGTAATCAGGTTATCTTTGATTAATGGTGCGAGTGAGACGGATAGAGATTTTGCTATTGCCGAGGTTTCCCGGTTCAGTAAACGCAGGGCGGTGGTGGTTTGCGATTGGAAATGATACCACGCAAAGCCAAGTTCCATGAAAATCAGGCATGCTGTAATAATCAGCGTTAACTGAAAGCCAAAGGACTTTTTATTGGGCTTTTTCACTTGGGTTGCCGTTGCTGAGATTGTAGGAGGGTTTTGTACATTTGCAGCGCCAGCGACCGGATTGAGGCGTAGTCGGTTTGGAAGTCCGCTTTCACCGGGTGGTGGATTTTAATTCGCTCCAGAATTATTGCGTTTTTCGTGTCTTCGGGCATTGCCAAAATGATTTGAACAATTCGATCGCGCAGGTTTTTTGGGACTCTGGGGTGTGCGAACAAGGGGTGTGGTGACATACCCGGTGTTTCGTAGATTACCTGTAGTTGCGTGCGTAATGCGGTCGGCTCTCGGTCTAAAGTACGGTACACGCCACCGCCGGCGATGAATTTACCATTGGCTACATTGCGGTAGACATTGTCATGGCCGTTAACATATTCCGCTTGGAATGGGATGTTTTCATTGTCCAAAATGGACCTGACATAAAGAGAGGCGGCGAAGGCGTTTTTGTCAGGAAAGGCCAGAGTTTTATTGCTTAAATCTTGCAGTGAGTTAATCCCGGATGATTTACGGGTGACGATAATACCCGTAAGTTTTCTTTTTCCGCTGCGTACCAGCGGTTGGTAATCGATCAGTTCTTTGGCCGCAATCAGGTAACCGGGATTGGCGTATACCAAATCCACTTTCCCTTGTAGCAAATCATGTTCAAAATGGTCACGAGAGTCGTAGACCTTTAAGCGAATGTCGGCACCGGTTTTAGTCCGTAAAAATTCAGCGAAGGGTTCCCAGTCTTTTACTGTCTTGACGTGAGATCGTTGCGGAGCTCTGGCTAGAACGTAAGTGTCTGTAGAATCAGATCTGTTATTTGCGTAAGTTTCGCTTAGAGAGAATAGCAGTATGACTGCTATAAAAAGAAATTTCATTGCGCGGACCCTGAATTTTTTCGGGAATACTATCTCCTATTTACAACATCCCAACGACAATTTTAAGGGTCTGCCAGGACGTTTACAACGTCAACCGGGTTTTGTTTACAATTATTTACAATATGTTCGGCAGGAAACGAAAAAGGCAAGCCGGTATGGGCTTGCCTTTATGGGAATGGACTATTTGCGTTTATTCTCGATCATTTCGTGAATCAACGGAGTAAGAATGATTTCCATGGCAAAGCCCATTTTTCCACCTGGAACAACCAGAGTATTGGGGCGTGACATGAAAGAATTGTTGATCATATTCAACAAATAGGGGAAATCGATGTTTTTCGGATTTCTAAAGCGAATAACAATAAAACTCTCATCCGGTGTCGGGATGTCGCGGGCGATGAACGGGTTGGAAGTATCCACTGTGGGTACACGTTGAAAGTTAATGTGAGTACGAGAGAACTGTGGTGTGATGTAACGTACGTAGTCTTCCATACGTCGCAAAATAGTATCCACTATGGCTTCAGCGGAATAACCTCGTTGTTCGTTGTCACGATGAATTTTTTGAATCCATTCCAGGTTCACAATAGGTACCACGCCAATCAGGAGATCCACCAGTTCCGCGACATTGACCTTGTCGTCTTTAACGCCGCCGTGCAGGCCTTCGTAAAACAGTAAATCGGTATTGGCGGGGATGTCTTCCCAGGGGGTGAACTGGCCAGGGACTAAGGGCTTGTAGGGTTCTGCTTCTTCTTCACTGTGCAGGTAGTAGCGACGTTTGCAAGTCCCGGTTTCGCTGTATTGCTTGAAAGTGTCGTACAATTTGTCAAACAGATTGGCTTCGGAACCAAAATGGCTGATGGTTTTACCCTTGGCGGTGAAATCCTCAATGGCCTGTTTCATGGCCTGGCGGTCATACGCGTGATAGCTGTCACCTTCGATAACGGCGGGGGTAATATTTTCACGACGGAAAATGTGTTCGAACGCATTTTTAACCGTGGTAGTTCCGGCGCCGGAGGAACCGGTGACCGCGATAACGGGATGTTTAGCCGACATATTGCACTCCTAAGTCTTTGTTAAAGTCCTAAAAAATTTGCGAAAGTCATGATGGGTGATGGGGTGCTGTGATATCTGGCACGCGCTAAAATTTTCCCCAAATCAAAAACTATTACTTATTCTATGTTCCTGTTTTATTTGCGGTAGCTGAGCGTCGGGCGCGCTCAGCGCTGCGCTATGACGCAAAGATACCACCGGATCGCGCATAATAGCGTTTTATGACTCGGGTGAAAAGCGGACTGCGGCAATTTATGGGTTGATAAATAGACAGTTTTTGCCGGCCTAAGAAAAATATTCTTAATAAACAAACGATTGTACATATGGTGTGAGGGGGGAAGCTGAGTTGGACGGGGGTATTCGGCTTGAGTGGCACCACAGGTGCCACTCGCGGTGTTGGACGTTTTGCAGGTGGAAGCGTAAGAATTAGTGCAATTCAGCAGAAATATCGTCCAGTACCAGATTTTCCACCCAGGAGTAGGCTGCTTCCAAACCGGGCTGGTTAAATAAAACCATTAACACTACCCATTTAAGCTGTTCCAGGTCGATTTCTTCTGATTCCAAGGCCATAACTCGGTCAATAATCAGTTCGCGACTGGCTGTGTCTATGACCCCCAACTGCTGCATAGACGTAAGAAAACCGCGGCATTCCACGTTTAATTTTCTGCATTCCTCCGGGTGAAAAACGCGGATGGAACTGGCCGTGGTGGACAAAGGGTGCAGTTCCTGCTCCTGGCCCTGCGCCAAGTCTTCCAGCCAAACAAATGCTTTGTTGATTTGAGAATGGCGAAAACCTGCATCGCTGAGTTGTAATTTTAGGCGTTCCGGGTCCGAGAAAAGTGGGGAATCATCTTCCATATAGTTTTCAAAAAGATACATCAAAACATCGAATAAACTTTCTTTCATGGTAATTCCTTCTCAACGCGCCCGAGTATATAGGCCACTATAACATGTGACGCATCCTCGCAGCTCAAGTTCCATCAGCATGGCGGAAACTGTCTCTACAGTCAATTGGCTTCGGTCAACCAAAGCATCCACGGTGACAGGTTCAAAACCCATGTTATTGAGTAATTGTTGTTGGTCTTGGTTTAATTCCAGGATATCTAATTGATTTTGACTGTTCTTTTTCTCCGGGATGGCTTGCGGTATTTTGGCGCTGATAGCGGGTCCCAGTTCTTCCAGGATATCTGCTCCGGTTTCCACCAATTTAGCACCCTGACGGATTAAGCTGTGACAACCTTTAGACAGAGGGTTATGGATAGATCCAGGAATGGCAAAGACTTCCCGACCTTGTTCAGTGGCCACTTTGGCGGTAATGAGGGAGCCACTTTTGAGTGCGGCTTCCACCACCAGCGTACCCAGGCTGAGGCCGCTGATAATGCGGTTGCGGCGGGGGAAATTGCCTGCCATGGGCGGTGTTCCAGGGCTGAACTCGGAAATGAGAACGCCTTGTTCGGCGATTTTGTGTGCCAGTTCACGGTTACGGGCAGGATACACCCGATCCAGTCCGGTTCCTGCGACAGCCACTGTCAGCCCGGAGCCGGCCAGTGCTCCTTTATGCGCAGCCGCATCAACACCCACTGCCAGGCCACTGGTTACGATTAAACCGGTAGATGCCAGGTATTTGCCAAAATCATAGGCTGTTTCTGCACCGTAATGACTGGGGTTGCGACTGCCTACGATGGCAATTTGAGGGTATTTCAACAGTTGCGGATCACCATGGTAGAACAGTACCGGCGGTGGGTCTGAAATTTGTTTTAATTGCTCCGGGTACAGGGGGTCGTGCAGTATCAGGGCGCCGTTACCGTCCTGTTCCAGCCATTGCATATCAGCATCCACGGCGTCCCAGTCGGGTCGGCGTAGGTATTGGCAGATATCAGGAGGCAGGCCATAGCTTTTACTTAATGGGGAGCTGAACAGCTCCAATAAATTGTTCGGATCACCAAAATTTTGTAATAACTCCCGGTAGGTGACGGCACCTACACCGGGAGCATGGTGTAAAGCTAACCAGTTACGCAGTTGAGTACGGTTTGTGACGGTTTCTGGCACAGTATTGATTAAAAATCCCCTCGCTGAAAAATTCCCCCGCTTTGACGGGGTTTTCTGGGGTTAAGGTTTTCGTATTTTGTCGTAGATGCGCATTTCTTTTTCCGCTTCCATGACCAAGGCGTAGGACATGCGGTCAAACGTGCGTATCACCATAATGATTCCGGCTTTCACTTCCGGTAAACGTACTTTATCGAAATCGTCGTTAACGTCCCGGACAATGGCGCCTTTCTGGTACACGGCCAACACATGGCCCGTTTCTATACCGTCTTGTTCGCCACGATTAATCACCACGGTTTGATATTGACCAATGACCGATACCCCATCGACGACTGCGATGATTTTGCCATCCACCTCCGCGTCGGGTGCGTGGGGAATATAAGTGGTATCCAAGGGGTTGGCGCGCTTGGGCAGCAAGCGGTCGCCCAGTAAGGCCTCGCGATTGGAGCCGGTGATAAGCAATGTAGAAGGGTCGCCAAATTCCTTAACCGTGGCATCAGCTACATGTAATGCCTCATAGCCCAGAACATCATCACTGTCCGGGTCCACATAGGGTTCGCCCATTCGTAAAATATTGTATTCTCTATCGCCGCCGGTGATGATGCCGCGAACATAGATGATATCGTTTTTCCCGGCGATAATCCGCCGTTCAGCACCGGAGACGATGTAGGCGGCCGAATCCAGTTCATCCTCAGTAACCACACGTGGCTCGCTTAAGAACTGCTGGATGGAATTCATGGGCACGGTATTGATAGGGCGGTCGGTACGCTCCACCTTGTGCACTTTGGGAGATATTTTGCGTGTTGGAATATTGGGGTCGATTTGAATTCTAACATTACCTTCGGCGTCATATACGAGGGAAACCACGTCGCCGGGATAAATCAGATGGGGATTTTTGATGTCAGGGTTATATTCCCAAACCTCGGGCCAACGCCAAGGGGTTTCAAGAAAACGTGCGGAAATATCCCACAGGGTATCACCTTCCTGAACCACATAACGTTCCGGGTGATCCGGGCGCAGCGCGATTTTATCGGCGAAGACCTGGCTGGAAATGACAATGCTCAGGACTGTTATCAGGCCCAGAACCAAAAAGCTGACTGATTTATTATTGACCATGTTTCGAATCTTTGTCCCTTACGAAGTTTGCAGTTTAGTCGAATCCTGTCACGGACACCAGCCGCCAACTATTCGGCCGGCAAACTAGGATAAACAGTTAAGCCCTGATATTGCAAGCATAAGGCGGGTGCAGGGTTGTAGAGTGTGCATGAGTTCCTATTCTGATAGCGGTAGCAATTATAATGTGCTTTAAATTTTTGTATAATCCGTTATTGATTTACTATGTATTTCAATAGTTTTCACGCGGATTTGCAATCACAATCCCATTCAAATATTCACTATAATCTACAGGTTGAGCTGTTAATAGTATATTAATCAACCAATTAGCTTGGAAGTTGCAATGGCCATTTTGACAGTACTGCATTACCCGGATCCACGTTTGCGCACAAAGGCTGCAGCGGTGGATCTTGTGGATGACTCCATTCGTACCCTGGTAAAAGATATGTTTGAGACCATGTATCAGGCCCCGGGTATCGGTTTGGCTGCTACCCAGGTGGATGTGCACAAAAGGGTGATTACCATTGACATATCGGAAGATAAGAAGGATCCGGTTTGTCTGATCAACCCGGAAATTATTGCCTCCAGTGGGGAGGAAAAAAGTGAGGAAGGCTGTTTGTCCGTACCCGGTATTTATGAGAGTGTTAAACGTGCTGAAACCATTACGGTATCCGCGTTGGACCAGGATGGTAAGGCGTTTCAAATGGAGGCCGACGGATTGTTGGCCGTTTGTATCCAGCATGAAATGGATCATTTAGAGGGGAAATTGTTTGTTGATTACCTGTCAGAATTGAAACGTCAGCGCATCCGTAAGAAATTGGATAAATTGCGCCAGAAAACCATGTAGGCGTGTATTGGAATGTCATTGAAGCTTATATTTGCCGGCACACCGGAGTTCGCCGCAGAAATACTGGCGACATTGTTGAATTCGATGCACCGTGTTCACTGTGTCTATACACAGCCGGATCGTCCCGCCGGGCGGGGTCGCAAACTTACCCCCAGCCCGGTTAAGTCCCTAGCCTTAAATCACAACCTTCCGGTGTTTCAGCCGCAGACCTTAAAAGATACAGAGGTGCAACAGGTGTTGGAGCAACATCAAGCGGACATTATGGTGGTGGTCGCTTATGGCTTGATTCTGCCGGCTGCGGTATTACAAACGCCGCGCTTGGGTTGTCTCAATGTACATGCGTCCATATTGCCGCGCTGGCGCGGTGCGGCGCCCATCCAAAGGGCTATCCAATCCGGGGACGAGCAGACCGGTGTTACCATCATGCAAATGGACGAAGGATTGGACACGGGAGATATGTTGAAGATTAAAACCACACCAATATCGGCCGAAGATACCGCCCAGACTTTGCATGACCGATTGGCCCGGTTGGGGGCACAGGCTTTGTTGGAAGTGTTGGATCGAATCTCTCAGGAAGGTGGCATTACCGGGGAAGGGCAGGATGACAGCCGGGCTTGTTATGCCGCCAAGTTGAGTAAAGCCGAAGCCGTTCTGGATTGGAGTAAGAGCGCAGCAGAATTACAGCGGCAGATTCAGGCGTTTAATCCCTGGCCGGTGGCCAGTACTTCCTGTAACGACAAAGTTCTGCGGGTTTGGAGTGCCCGGGTTTTATCCGAGGTAAGCGCGGGGGTTGTAAATCAGGTGGCAGGACAAGTGTTATCGAAATCTCGCGAAGGGATTGACGTGTTAACCGGTGCCGGGGTTTTACGTTTGCTGACAGTCCAATTGCCCGGCGGTAAAGCCTTAAACTCGGCCGATTTTATCAATTCTCATTCGCTCAATGGTGTTGTCCTTGGCCGCTAGGCCCTCCGGGAATCGCTTAAATGCCCGGACCGCTGCGGTGCATGTACTTACAGAGGTGATTTCAGGGGCTTCTCTATCGCGGGTATTGCCATTGTGGTTATCTCGAGTTTCTCAAGACGATCAGGCTTTATTGCAGGAATTCGTATACGGCGTGCTGCGCTGGTATCACACGCTAAACCCACGCCTGGCTCTATTGCTGAGTAAGCCTTTAAAAGCCAAAGATCAGGATGTGCATTACTTGCTCTTGTTGGGTTTGTATCAGTTGTTATATATGCGCATTCCTCAACATGCGGCTGTGACGGAAACCGTGAAAGTAACCCAGGCCTTGCGTAAAGACTGGGCCAGAGGTTTGGTTAATGGTGTATTACGCAGTTTCTTGCGACTTGAAGCGTTACGGCAGACTGAAGTGGCTCAAGGCAAAGCCAAGGGCTCATCCGCTCCCGACACGGAATCAGCCCGTTATTCCCACCCCCAGTGGGTTATAGACGAACTGAAGCAACAGTGGCCCCGCGACTGGGAGTTGGTGCTTCAGGCCAACAATCAACGTCCACCCATGACCTTGCGGGTCAATCAACAGCGTACGGATGTTTCACTCTATCTACAGTTATTACAGGAGCAGGGTTTGGCGGCTGTCGCCTGCGATCACAGCTCGGTAGGTTTGACTTTACGGCACCCTTGTGGGGTGGAACAACTGCCGGGATTTACCCAGGGGCTGGTCAGTGTGCAGGATCAGGCGGCACAGTTGGCTGCTCCATGCTTGCAATTGGCGCCGGGTCAACGAGTTTTGGATGCTTGCGCTGCACCGGGGGGGAAAACGGCTCATATTCTGGAGTCCCACTCTGAGTTAGAGGTGGTGGCTTTGGATCAGGATGGCGAACGCTTACAGCGAGTCGCAGAGAATTTGCAGCGACTGGGTTTGTCTGCGGTGTTGCAGCAAGGGGACGCTGCAACACCTCAAACTTGGTGGGATGGCGTGCAGTTTGATCGGATTTTGGTGGATGCGCCTTGTACAGCCAGTGGTGTACTGCGTCGCCATCCCGATGCCAAAGTGTTGAAAAAAAGACAAGATATTGAGCAGGTCAGTGTTTTGCAGGCAAAAATTCTGGATGCGCTCTGGCCCTTATTGCGTCCAGGCGGTATGCTTTTATATGTGACGTGTTCGGTTTGGCCACGGGAAAACAGTGTGCAGTTACAGGCATTTCTGCAACGAACCGAGGGTGCACTGCATCAACCCCTGGTTGGGCCCTGGGGGCGGGCGCAGGTGGCGGGCCGACAAATCCTCGCAGGTGAGGATAATATGGACGGATTTTTCTATGGCTGCGTGGTGAAACAGTGACCATAATAATGACAACAGCAAAGCCGAGGCCACACCTGAGGTTGAATTGGCTGTTCCTGCTGTTGTTGCTATTAACCGTGATGTTTTTTTCAAATGCGCTGAGAGCCGAGCCGGGTTTTTTCATCAAGGAAGCAGAGACGCGCCTGGTGGACAAAGTTCATATGTTACAACTTTCCCTGGAGTATGAGTTTTCGGAACCCGTTCTCGAAGCTATCGAAAGCGGGGTTCCCATGGTGGTCTTGCTGGATATCCGGGTATACAAATACCGGCGTTTTTGGATGAATAAAGAAGTGGCCAGCCTGAAACAACGCTTTCGCTTACACTATCAGGCTTTGGTCGAACAATACGTAGTCAAGAACATCAATAGTGGTGCCCAATACACAGCACGCACGCTACATTCGGCATTGTACGGTCTGCGCGACATAAAAAACCTGCCCTTAATTGACCATCAATTGTTGGATGCATCCAGGTCCCATGAAGTGGAACTAAAGGTCAGCATTGAATTTGATTCCCTGCCAGTACCCTTGAAATTGAGTGCCTATACCTCGCGCAAATGGTGGTTGGGTAGCGCCTGGCATTCTATTCCTATGAATTAAGCAATAATGGCAATGACATCCCTGACTTTGTGGCTGAAGCGACTATCGGATAGCGTGGTTCCGGTTGTGGTGATGGCCGGGTTCATGATTATGTCCATGAGCTTGCTTAGTGCTGCAACCGAGAACTCTTCCCAGTTTGGTCGTATGCATCTGGTGTTGGTGGTGATCAATGGTTTGGGGTTGATCATCCTGGTGGGTTTAATCGGCGTAAATTTGATTCGTTTGGCGCGGCAATACCGCCGTAATGCCGCCGGTTCGCGCCTGACCATGAGGCTGGTGGTTATATTCATTTTTCTGTCTGTGGTTCCGGTTACTTTTGTGTACTATTTTTCCTTAGGCTTTTTACAAAAAGGAATAGATAGCTGGTTCGATGTGCGTATGGATCAGGCCATGGACGATTCCTTGAAACTGAGTCGCGCCGCTTTGGATTTGTATATGCGGGAGCAATTGAAGCGAGCCAGAGGTATGGGGCAATCGCTATTAGGGGTGCCCAATGATGAGGTGCTGATTATACTGAATGACCTGCGCGTGAATAACGGTGCTAATGAGCTTACTTTGTTAAAGAATAGCGGAGAAATCATTGCTTCAAGCAGTGAGGATACCACCGCTATAATTCCGAACCGGCCCGATGATTCCGTCATGGTTCAGGTTCGGGATTCCAAGAGTTTTGCCGATGTGGCGCCGGTGGGGGACATGGGTTTACATGTGCGTGTTGCGGTGAGTATTGCGGCCCCGGATTCGGAAGACCGAGTGTTGTATGTGTTGTTTCCTATCGCTGAACGGATTGGTGAACTGACGGATGGTATGGAAGTCACGTTTGCGCAATACAAAAAGCAAATGTTTTTACGCGAACCCTTAAAAAACAGTTTTATACTTACCTTGTCCCTGGTGTTGCTGGTGAGCACCCTGACAGCAGTTTGGGCAGCCCTGTTTTCAGCACAACGACTCATGGCGCCCATACGCATTCTTGCAATCGGTACTCGAGCAGTAGCGGCGGGTATTTACGATAAAAAGCTACCTCCGGGTAATAACGATGAGTTGGGTGAATTGGTGAGTTCGTTTTCTGAGATGACCCACAAGCTTGCCATCGCCAGAGATGAGGCGGAACAGAGCCGTCTCGAAGTGGACAGGGAGCGGGCTTATCTTAGGGCTGTGCTGGGCCGCCTGTCTTCCGGCGTCATAACCATGGATCACCAGTTTAATTTACGCGTGGTCAATACGTCTGCCAGCCAAATATTGGAAGTGGACATGGAACATGCATTAGGGAAACATTTACAGGCGGTTATTGAATTGGCGCCGAACTTGGATGAGTTTGTCCAAGTGTTGACAAGTAAATTGTCCCAGGAGGACAAAGAGTGGCGGGAAGAAGTGCTATTCGTGCGCAAAGGCGGCAATAAAACTTTGATGTGCCAGGGCGCGCCTCTACCCAGTGTTCAAGGTTTGAAACCGGGTTATGTGGTGGTTTTTGATGATGTCACAAATTTGGTAAAAGCCCAGCGGGACGCGGCCTGGGGTGACGTGGCTCGGCGCTTGGCGCATGAAATTAAGAACCCGTTGACACCCATCCAACTGTCGGCAGAGCGGCTGCGGCGTAAATACCTGGATAAAATGCCCCCGGAAGATAGAGAGTTGTTGGATCGTTCCACCCACACCATCGTGGAGCAGGTGGAGTCCATGAAAGCCATGGTCAAGGCTTTTTCCGATTATGCCCGTACACCGGGGTTGGAAACCCAAGCCATACAGTTTGAAACCATTGTGGCAGAAGTTTTGGATTTGTACCGTGGAGAAGACAGTGCGATTCGTATTGACACGGTTTTTGACCCGGACTTACCCTTGATTGATGCGGATCCGGGCAGAGTGAGACAGCTATTACATAATCTTATTAAAAATTCCATTGAGTCCACGCTGCAGTGCGAAGAACCGGCGGTGGAGATTTCTTTAAAGAGAATATTGGCGCACGAGCAAGCCGGGTATTTGGAGTTGCAGGTTCACGACAACGGGCCGGGTATACCGGAGGACATGTTAGGGCAGCTGTTTGAACCCTATACCACCACCAAGTACAAGGGCGGAGGCTTGGGCTTGGCAGTCGTTAAGCGGATTGTCGAGGAGCATAATTGGAACGTTTTTGCCGAAAACAATGTAGAGGGCGGTGCATCTATAATAGTACGTATGCCCGTCGATGAGCGGCTGCAGAACAGTCCCGAGCAGATTGTGAGCTGATGCTGTATAAATCTTCTGGGCTGTGATTATTATTTATAAGCGTTACAAGCATCCGTTTCGAGTTTATTTAAGAATTAAGTGAGAGCCTGTGAAACCATTGATCTTAGTTGTTGATGACGAGCCCGATATACGAAGGCTGGTACGGGAGATTCTTGAAGACGAAGGCTATGCTGTGGCTGTGGCCAAAGACGGAGAAAGTGCCCGTAAGGCCGTTGTGGATCGCATGCCCAATCTCATGTTCCTTGATATTTGGATGCCCGATGTCGATGGGATTTCTCTATTGCGGGAATTCATTGAAGAAAACAATATCCGTTGCCCGGTGATTATGATGTCGGGCCACGGAACCGTGGAGGCGGCGGTAGAGGCGACACGACTGGGGGCTTTTGATTTTATTGAAAAACCGTTGTCATTATCCAAACTGTTACTGACGGTTGAAAACGCTCTGGCATCCGGCGCGAAGGCGGAGGTCCCCATGGCGTACCATCATACGGTAATAGAGCCGGTGGAATTGGTGGGAAAAAGTTCCGTAGCGCTACAATTGCGGCAGCGCTTGGATGCCTGTGCCGGGCACGCAGTGAATGTGCTGATACTGGGAGAGCCGGGGGTAGGTAAAGCCCATTGTGCCAAGTATATTCATACACACAGTGCTTATAGCCAGGGGCCGTTCATCGAAGTGCATACGGCCAGTCTATCTGCCAGCCGGGGTCGTCATGGGATGGTGTGGTTGTTGGGGCAGGAGCGGGCTGGTGGGGTCCGTGTGGGTGCGGTGGAGCAGGCTGATCAAGGCTCGCTTTATGTGGATGACATCGCGGAATTGCCCGCAGAAGGACAGGCAGCGTTGTATGCCGTTATAACCTCGGGAAAGATTTTCCGTTGTGACGGTGAGGCGCCGGTAAAAGTGCAAACGCGAGTCATTGCAGCGAGCCGCTATGATCTTTCCCAGGAAGTCAGGGCGGGTCGTTTCCGTGAAGATTTGTATCATGTACTACAGGAGTATCCCATAGTCGTACGTCCTTTGCGTGAACACAGCGAGGATGTGACAGAGTTGATCCAATATTACGTGCGCCTTTTTTCTGACCAGGAGCGGTTGCGTTATCGGAATTTTTCCATGGCGGCACAGAATCGGTTGCGTAATCACGGTTGGCCCGGCAATGTGCTGGAGTTGGAAAATTTGGTGCATCGTCTCTTGATCCAGGGAGGAGACGATAATGTTGAGCTGACCGAAGTGGAGTCTGCGTTGGACACCGAATCGGTGTCCGGGGTTTCTTTGGTGTTGCCGGAATATGAGTTACCATTACGCCAGGCGCGGGAGCAGTTTGAAAAAGCCTATTTGCAGTACCATCTTAATCAAACGGATGGAAGCGTGGGAAAGGTGGCGAAGCTCGCCGGTATGGAGCGTACGCATTTGTATCGAAAGTTGCGCTCACTGGGTATAGATACTAAACATATTTCCCAATCGCTTAAGGACAGTTGAGGACTTGGCCGAAGGGCGGGGCCGCAATAATAGTTCCTGAGCGAAAACAGAGACAAGAATAATGAAAATCATCATTTTAGGCGCAGGTCAGGTAGGTTCCTCGGTGGCTGAAGTACTGGCAAAGGAGGAAAACGACATTACCGTTGTAGACATGGATGCAAAAAAACTACAGGAACTGCAAGATCGCCTGGATATTCAAACTGTGATTGGCCAGGGTGCACACCCGGAAGTGCTGGGGCGTGCGGGAGCAGAAGATGCAGATATGATCCTGGCGGTGACGGACCGCGACGAAACCAATATGGTGGCCTGTCAGGTCGCCTATACCTTATTTCATACGCCGACAAAAATAGCCAGGGTTCGCAGTGTGGAATATCTGGCACACCCACAATTGTTCACCCAGGATGCTTTACCCATTGATGTGCTTATCAGCCCGGAACAGCTGGTTACTGAATATGTGCAACGCCTGATTGAGTATCCGGGTGCTTTGCAGGTGCTGGATTTTGCGGACGGTAAAGTCCAGCTGGTAGCGGTGCGGGCCTATTATGGGGGGCCTTTGGTGGGGCATGAGTTGAAAACCCTGCGCGAACACATGCCGGGTATTGATACTCGGGTAGCTGCTATCTTCCGGCGCGGAACCCCCATTATTCCTGAAGGCAACACGGTTATCGAGGCGGATGATGAGGTGTTTTTTATTGCTGCCAAACGTCACATTCGGGTGGTGATGAAAGAACTGCGGCGTCTGGACCGGCCGGTGAAACGGGTGATTATTGCCGGTGGTGGTAATATCGGCATTCGACTGGCTCGCGCTTTGGAACAGCAATATCAGGTTAAACTCATCGACCACAATCCCGAACGTTCCAAAGAAATTTCAGAGCAGTTGGAAAAGACCATTGTGCTGTTTGGTGATGCTGCGGACGAAGAACTCATGCTGGATGAAAATATCGAACATACGGATGTGTTTTGTGCTGTTACCAACGATGACGAAGCTAACATTCTGTCTTCCATGCTGGCCAAGCGGTTGGGGGCTCGCAAAGTAATGGCCCTGATCAACCGGGCTGCGTATGTGGATCTGGTGCAAAGTGGGATTATTGACATAGCCATTTCACCTCAGCAAGCGACGATTGGATCTTTGTTGGCACATGTGCGTCGGGGCGATGTCTCTGCTGTACACTCCTTGCGACGCGGGGCCGCTGAAGCCATAGAGGCCGTGGCGCACGGCGATCGAGATTCTTCCAAGGTGGTGGGGCGGACAATTGACGAAATCAAATTACCGCCAGGCACCACCATCGGCGCTATTGTGCGCGATAAGGAGGTTATCATTGCTCATCACGATACCTGCATAGAGTCTGACGATCACGTGATTTTGTTTTTGGTGGACAAAAAGCGTATCCCGGAAGTGGAGCGTCTGTTCCAGGTGGGAATAACTTTCTTGTAACTTGGCAGGTGAGCAGTGAACCGAACCGACAATATGCACAAACACAAGCGCGATCACGGTCATCGTTGTGATCGTAACCGGTTCAACGACAATAATATCCGCAAAGGCTACTGCTGGTAAATATGAGACTTCCTGCCATACAAAGAATCATGGGGCTGCTGTTAATGCTGTTTAGCCTGACCATGCTGCCACCGGCGTTGGTTGGTGTGTTATACGGCGACGGGGCAGTTATTCCTTTCGTGACTGCATTTTTGTTTATTTTGATCACGGGTGTGATTTTCTGGTTGCCGGTACGTTCCTATCGGAAGGATTTACGTCTGCGTGACGGATTTATTATCGTGGTGGTGTTTTGGGTTGTGTGGGGTATTGCCGGTTCTATTCCGCTGCTGTTGTCTGAATCGCCTGTGATTTCTTTTACCGATGCCGTATTCGAGTCCTTATCTGCTTTAACCACCACCGGTGCTACCGTGATCACTGGATTGGATGAGTTGCCTCATTCCATTTTGTTTTATCGACAACAACTGCAGTGGTTGGGCGGCATGGGTATTATCGTATTGGCCGTGGCTATTTTACCCATGTTGGGTGTAGGGGGCATGCAGTTGTATCGTGCCGAGACCCCCGGACCCATGAAAGACAGCAAGTTGACTCCTCGCATTACGGAGACCGCCAAGGCTTTGTGGTACATCTATTTGGGTTTGACGGTAGCTTGCGCACTTGCTTATTGGCTCGGCGGTATGGATGTGTTCGATGCTGTTGCCCACAGTTTTTCCACGGTGGCTATTGGTGGTTTTTCCACTCACGATGCCAGCATAGGCTATTTCAATAGTCCGCTCATCGAATCCATTGCTGTGGTGTTTATGTTGCTGGCGGGAATGAATTTCGCGTTACATTTTGTTGCATGGCGCTCACTCAGTGTCAAGCCCTATTTGTTGGATCCGGAAGTTAAAGCCTATTTGTTCATTTTAATTCTGGTGGCTATCGTAACTTCCGCCTATTTGTATATCACCAACACTTACGACACCCTTTACGGCGCTATTCACCATGGAGTGTTTCAGGCCGTGTCCATCGGCACGACCAGTGGATTTAGTACAGCGGAATATTACTATTGGCCCGGGTTTTTACCGGTGCTGTTGTTGTTTACCAGTTTTGTGGGGGGGTGTGCCGGGTCCACCGGTGGTGGAATGAAAGTTATCCGGGTGTTGTTGCTGTATAAACAAGGTGTGCGGGAAATTACCCGCTTGATTCATCCCAATGCGTTGATTCCCGTCAAGGTGGGCGGCAAGGCCCTGTCAGAGCGGGTTATTAACGCGGTCTGGGGCTTTTTTTCTTTGTATGTGGCTTCTTTTGTGATTTTGATGTTGCTGATGTTGGCAACCGGGCATAATCAGGTCACTTCTTTCTCAGCCGTGGCTGCATGCATGAATAATCTGGGGCCGGGTTTGGGCGATGTAGGGGCTAACTATGCCGGTATTAATGATGCGGCGAAGTGGGTGTTGTGTTTTGCCATGTTATTGGGACGCCTGGAAATATTTACTTTGTTAGTCATTATCAGTCCGGCATTCTGGCGGCGTTAACAGCTTGTGAAACAGAACACAGACGCCGCCAATACTAAAGAGAAATGGAACCGTCGTTATGAGGCGGCACAAGTGCCCGGCAAAGCTTGTGCAGTTTTACACGATTACCGTTATTTGCTACCCCGGCAGGAGTCGTCGTGTGTCGTCTTGGATCTGGCTTGTGGTTTGGGCGGCAATGCATTGTATCTGGCGCATCAAGGTTTTGAAACTCATGCCTGGGATATTTCGGAGGCGGCTATTGTCAAGCTGGAACAGGAGGCTCAAACACAAAAACTGACGCTGCATGCTCAAGTGAGAGATGTGTTACAGCAGCCTCCGGAGCCCGGAAGTTTTGATGTAATAGTCGTTAGTCGTTTTCTGGAACGCTCTCTTAGTGAGGCTGTCATGGCCGCCTTAAAGCCCGGGGGGCTACTTTTTTATCAGACCTTTGTGCAGGACAAGGATCCCAGCGTAGGTCCTTCCAATTCCCATTTTTTGTTGCAGCCCAACGAGCTGCGCTGTTTTGCGCCCTGCATGTCCTGGTCTATCACGACCAGGGCAGTATAGGGAATACAAGCTGTGGTTATCGCAACGAAGCGTTATTAGTGGCAAGAAAACCAAATTACGCGCAAGAAAGCCGGAGTTAGGCGCGAGAATGCCGGAATTATGTGGCGGGCAAGCGCAACTTTAGCGGGATAAGGAATGAATCCAGTACTTTAAGAAGAAGTGGATTCTCTATACATAGCTTGCTCCACCACTTCTCGAGTTAATTCCGGTGCCAATTCCGAGATGAGGGTGTATACGTAATCTCGCATATGCCGGCCGCGGTGCAGGCAAATATAGGTGGACCCCGGCTCGAACAAATGTCTGGCATCAATGACTTTGAGATTGTCATCTTCCTTGTCAATGGAAGTTTCCGCCACCAGGCCCACACCCAATCCCAAGCCTACATAGGTTTTGATGATTTCCGAGCTCATGGCCGTAAGGGCGATATTGGTCATTAGGCCTTTTTTGTCGAACGCCGAGTTAATGGAGGATCGGCTCATAAAAGTGTAATCGTAAGTTACCAAAGGGTAAGCGGCTATGGCTTCCAGGGTCAGTGGTTGGATTTTCTGCAAGGGGTGATCCGCCAGGGTGATAACCGCCAGATTCCATTGTTTGTAGGGGAGCATCACCAGTTCGTCCGGCACGTTTTCCGGTGCTGTGGTGATGGCAATATCGGCATTGCGAGACATGACCATATCGGTCAGCTGTTCCGGATCACCTTGGTGGATTCGCATTTGAATGCCGGGGAACTCACTGGAAAATCGACTGATAATGGGCGGCAGGCTGTGATGTGCATATGCCTGAATGGTTGCAATGGACAGGGTGCCTTTGTTTTGATCATTCAGCTGTTCGCTGATTTGATGAATGTTTTCCGTTTCCGTGAGAATGCGTTCGGACATCTCAATAATGGCGCGCCCTACTGGAGTGGTATCTACCAGTCGTTTTCCATGGCGTTCAAAAATCTGGACGTTGAGCTCTTCTTCCAGGAGTCTGATTTGGGTGCTGATTCCGGATTGGGCCGTATGTAACCGTTCGGCGGCGCTGGAGACGTTGAGGCCGCGGCGGGCTACTTCACATATGTATCGAAGTTGTTGTAGTTTCATGGCTTTTTTATATTAATCGGTGATTAAACGGTATATTAGTATTATAGACCCATATAAGCAATAATATAATTTAGTGATGTACTTTTCTACAATCCATATTATGATTTTATCGGTCTTTTTTAAACTGAATAAATACCAACTTATTCTGTGACATAATTCACATCAGTCATTTCCCATATCAAGATCCCCCCGCATACCGTCGACACTAATGATACCGGCAAATAATACCGGTTTCTGCGTGTCAGCATGTTTGGGAGGCTTGTGTGCGTCAAAAAAGTCATTGGGTCAATGTCATTGTTTTTTCATCGCTTTTTTCCTGCGCTTCGGTTGCTGATTACTATGATGAAGGTTTGGTCGCATACACTCGTGGCGATTTTTCCCAAGCACGGTCCCACCTGGAAAAAGCAGCCCTGAAAGGGGATGTAGGTGCTACTCATCTTTTGGCCGAGTTATATGCACAGGGCAAAGGAGGCGCAGTGGATACAAAAAAATCCTTACATTGGCTGAGGCAGGCCGCGAATGCCGGAATGGCATCGGCGCAATTTCAATTAGGACAGCATTATCGAAATCTGAGCGAGTATAACAAAGCCTTTGAGTGGTTTACCGTGGCGGCAGCTCAAGGGTACGTAAATGCCATTTTTTACCAAGCCTTATTAGTGCAGCATGGCCGTGTGCAGCACAGTGACACGGATGCACAACAGTTATTCAGTGTTGCCGCCTCAGAGTTGGATGTCCATGCCCAGAAAGGACATGCCGCTGCACAAAACAATCTGGCGTATATGTACGAAACCGGATTTGGTGTGATTGCCAATCCCTACAAAGCCGTCGCCTGGTATGAGCGCGCCGCCCAACAGGGTCTGGTAACGGCGCAATATAATTTGGGTCGACTGCTGGCGCTGCGTCAGGATTCCAAGGAGGAATCGCAATACTGGATGCAGACTGCCGCTGCCCAAGGCCACAAGGAAGCCCGGGAATTCTTGCAAAGCAAGAGTCAGGGGGTGGCTCTGGTGCAGTAGTGTTTCAGGAAAAAAAGAAGTTCCTTAGTAAGGTCGAGCCTCACCTTTAGGGCGGGTTTTAAAGCGCTTATAAGACCATTGGTACTGAGGCGGACTTAAGGCGATCACTTGTTCCACTCCCCGGTTGATCTGTGTCGCGGCTTGTTGCAGGTCTTTGCTGTAGATGCCATCAGAACAGGGGATAAAATGTAAATGGTAACCTCGGCCCCAGGGTAAGCGTTGCGCCGCTGCGAAAAAGCTTGGGGAGTGAAATTTGGCGGCGAGTCGGGGCAACAACACCATGGTGTTGGTCTGAATGCCAAAAAACGGCGCAAACACCCCTCCGTCACCGGGATCCTGATCCGGCAATATGGCAATAAACTCCTGATTTTTTAATGCTTGATACAATTGCCGTACTCCATTGACGTCTGTCGGTACGGTTTTAGCTCCGAACACTTGTCTTCCTTGTACCGTAGTTTGTTCCAGGCCGTCTAATTTGGGCGGCTTATATAGCGCTGTCATGGGTCCAATAGACGATATATATAAACCTATTAATTCCCAGGCACCGAAATGTGGGGGAACAATAATCACGCCTCGATTTAAACTCATGGCTTCACGTAGCTTATCTTCACCGCTGATGCGCTTGATCCGTTTGATGCCTGATCCGTCCGGGCGCCATAAAATACCGGCTTCCGTGGCGGTTTTTGCCAATTCGATGAGGGAAGTGCGGCAGAGTCGTTTTTTTTGTTGCTGTGATAAGTGGGGATAGCACCAGGTAATATTGGTTGCTGTGATTCTTTTCAGG
The DNA here is from genome assembly GCA_029882975.1 of Gammaproteobacteria bacterium. NCBI lineage: Bacteria > Pseudomonadati > Pseudomonadota > Gammaproteobacteria > Gammaproteobacteria bacterium. Next base: position 51,434 of record JAOUJW010000023.1, on the reverse strand, counting down.
CGATTGTTGGACCACCACAATATTTGCCCAAAAACCCAACCGCAGCCGTGCGCCAGAGGCAGGGGCATGTAAGAAAAAAACATCAGAAGAAACTTGGACAGAATTGTGCGCATGGTTTGTATTGAAAGGTTTAGTCTGCGCCGTTTTATTGTGTTCAAACCACGCCGTGTGGTTTATAGTTTAACCTGGAACCCAGGGAATTTCTATTCAAACTGGATAAATACAGGGTCCATCCGGTAGGTCGTTGTGGGGGTGCCGGGGTCTGTGAAAGTTAACATTAAGGAACGTCATCGTGAGTGTGAAAAACTTAAGTCCCAAACAAGCGTATGAAATGACTCAAACGGATCCTCGTACCGTTTTGATCGATGTGCGCTCGGAAATGGAATTTTTATTCGTGGGGCACCCTGTGGGCGCGGTTCATGTGCCCTGGATTGATGAGCCCGATTGGGACATTAACCCCAATTTTGTCAAACAGGTACGTCAAGTGATGTTGGGCGGTCTGAGCCATAAGGAAGGTGGTAAGAGCGCTCCGGTCATTCTTATTTGCCGTAGTGGCAAACGCTCACTGGAAGCTGGAGAGGCCTTGCTGGCTGCGGGGTTTACCGAAATCTTCAATGTGGAGGAAGGTTTTGAGGGTGAGCTGGACGATAATCATCACCGCAGTTCCGTCGGTGGCTGGCGTTTCCATAACTTACCTTGGGCTCAGTGTTAGGGGGGCAGGGGTTCAGACCCTGGGGTTGGTCAGGGTTCCAAGTCGGCTTCCGTTCCCGCCATTTCGGTCAAAACTTAAGATTTTTTACCCTTTTAAGCGGCAGGTCTGTGGTTCCGTGGTAGAATAGCGGGCTTTTCTTTCTGTCAATAGGAATTGGAATCGGTAATGGCCAGCATTGAGCAACTCATAAAAGAACGCATACTCATTCTCGATGGTGCTATGGGCACTATGATACAGAAACACGAGTTGGGCGAGGCTGAGTACCGGGGTGAGCGATTTAAGGACTATCCCAGAGAGCTAAAAGGCAATAATGACCTATTGACCCTGACGCAACCGAAAATTATCAAACAAATCCACACCCAGTATTTAGAGGCGGGTGCGGATATTATTGAAACCAATACCTTTGGTTGTACCCGCGTTTCCATGGCGGATTATGGCATGGAAGATTTGGTGGTGGAGTTAAACTTAGCGTCAGCCCAATTGGCGCGCGAAGCCGCTGATGAAGTGGCGCGGCAAACCGGCATTCCCCGATTTGTGGCCGGTGTTCTCGGTCCCACCCCACGCTCTGCGTCCATCTCCCCAGACGTGAATGATCCCGGTGCGCGTAATGTCACCTTTGATCGCTTGGTAGAGGACTATGCCGAAGCGACGGCGGCTTTAGTCAAAGGGAAGGTGGATGTTCTCCTGGTGGAGACCATTTTCGACACACTCAATGCCAAAGCCGCGATTTTTGCCATTGAGCGATATTTTGAGCAGACACAAACACGGCTGCCGGTGATGATCTCAGGTACCATTCCTGACGTAAGCGGACGCACCCTGTCCGGGCAGGTGGTGGAGGCATTCTGGAATTCCGTCCGTCACGCGGCGCCAGTGAGTGTGGGTTTGAATTGTGCCCTGGGGCCCACCGAATTACGTCAATACGTGGAAGAATTGGCAGCAGTGGCAGATGTGCCGGTGAGCGCACATCCCAATGCAGGCTTGCCCAATGCCTTTGGCGGTTACGACGAAACGCCGGAGTCCATGGCGGAGCATATCGGTGAATGGGCACAACAGGGGTTTTTGAATATCGTTGGCGGGTGCTGCGGAACCACGCCGGCCCACATTAAGGCTATCGCCGCAGCAGTGCGCCCGCACACACCGCGCCAGGTTCCGCAGCATAAGCCCCAATGCCGTCTCAGTGGGCTGGAACCTTTGAATATTGACGAGACCAGCTTGTTTGTAAATGTGGGTGAGCGCACCAACGTGACCGGTTCGGCCCGCTTCAAACGTTTGATTCTGGAAGATGACTACGCCACCGCACTGGATGTGGCCCGGCAGCAAGTGGAGAACGGTGCCCAGATCATTGACGTCAATATGGATGAAGCCATGTTGGATGGTGAGCAGGCTATGGTAACATTTCTGAATTTGCTCGCGGCGGAGCCGGATATTGCCCGTGTGCCCATTATGATCGATTCCTCCAAGTGGCCGATTATAGAGGCCGGTTTGAAATGTATTCAGGGTAAAGGGGTGGTGAACTCCATTAGCTTGAAAGAGGGTGAACCGGCATTTATTGAACAGGCTACGCTGGTGAAGCGTTATGGTGCGGCAGTAATTGTCATGGCGTTTGACGAGCAAGGGCAGGCCGATACTCGTGAGCGCAAAGTGGAAATTTGTCGGCGCGCATACCGGATTCTCACTGAACAAGTAGGCTTTGATCCTGCAGATATTATTTTTGACCCCAATATTTTTGCGGTGGCTACCGGTATTGCTGAACACAATAACTACGGTATGGACTTTATTGAAGCCACCCAAGACATCAAGACGATATTGCCCCACAGCAAAATCTCAGGCGGTGTTTCTAATGTGTCGTTTTCTTTCCGGGGCAATGAGCCTGTGCGGGAAGCGATTCACTCCGTATTTTTATATCACGCCGTCAAAGCCGGTATGGATATGGGGATCGTCAATGCCGGTCAGTTAACGGTGTATGAGGAGATTCCGGAAGAGTTGCGCCAGCGGGTTGAGGATGTGGTGCTAAACCGGCGCGAAGATGCGACTGACCGGTTGTTGGAAATTGCCGATCAATTTAAAGGTGAGGGTGGTACCAGAGCGCGCCAGGAAGATTTGAGCTGGCGCGAACTACCCGTCGCCCAGCGCTTGGCCCATGCCTTGGTCAAAGGTGTGGATCTATATGTGGAGCAGGATACAGAAGAGGCTCGCTTGCAGGCTGAGCGACCCATTCATGTGATCGAAGGCCCCTTAATGGATGGCATGAACACCGTGGGCGACCTGTTTGGTGACGGTAAAATGTTTTTGCCCCAAGTTGTGAAAAGTGCTCGGGTCATGAAAAAAGCTGTGGCGCATTTAATCCCTTACATTGAAGCGGAAAAAGACGCCGGTTCCTCCAGCGCCGGCAAAATACTGCTGGCAACCGTCAAAGGGGATGTACACGACATTGGCAAGAACATTGTGGGTGTGGTGTTGCAATGTAATAACTTTGAAGTGATCGATTTGGGCGTTATGGTCCCTGCTGCGAAAATTCTGGACGCAGCCAAGGAACACAATGTGGACATCATCGGCTTGTCGGGTCTGATTACTCCTTCTTTGGAGGAAATGGCTCATATGGCTAAGGAAATGGCCCGCCTGGGATTCAGTATCCCTTTGTTAATTGGCGGTGCCACCACCTCCAAGGCTCATACAGCCGTTAAAATTGAACCTAATTATGAACATCCCGTCGTGTGGGTCAAAGACGCATCGCGTGCGGTCGGTGTGGCGCAACAGCTATTGAGTAACGATTTGCGTCAGGATTTTGTGGCGAAGACTCGCCAGGAATATGAAACGGTACGAAAGAACCAGGCGGGGAAACGGGCTCAAACCCGCTGGCTTAGTCTGGAACAGGCACGGCAGAACAAAGTCGCGCTGGACTGGGGCACCTACAAGCCACCGCTGCCGGCCCAAAGCGGTGTGCAAGTGATCGAAATGCCCCTGGAACAACTTCGACCCTATATTGATTGGACTCCGTTTTTCCATACTTGGGAATTGAAAGGCAGCTATCCCAAGTTGTTGAATGACCCCATCAAAGGGGAGCAGGCTCGGAAACTTTTTGCGGATGCTCAAGCCATGTTGGATCAGCTTATTAGTGAAAACTGGTTACAAGCTCGGGCCGTGGTGGGGATTTTCCCGGCATCCAGTGTCGACGATGACGATGTCGAGTTATATACCGATGATCAGCGTAATGAAGTATTGATGCGCTTGCACCATTTACGGCAGCAGCAGGAAAAACCCGCCGGTAAGCCCAATCGATGCCTCAGTGATTTTGTGGCGCCCCGCGACACGGGTTTGAAGGACTACCTCGGTGCTTTTGCCTTGACTACCGGTTTGGGTATTGAAAAACAGCTGCAAATCTTTGAACAAAAACATGAAATTGACAACGAAATTATGCTCAAGGCCTTAGCGGACCGTCTTGCCGAAGCCTTTGCCGAGTGCTTGCACGAAAAAGTGCGCAAGGAAGTCTGGGGCTATGCAGCGCAGGAGTCCTGTTCCAATGAGCAATTAATTCATGAAGAATACCATGGCATTCGGCCGGCACCGGGGTATCCGGCCTGCCCGGACCACACCGAAAAAGCGCTATTGTGGCAGTTATTGGATGTTGAGAAGAATACTGGTATATCTATTACCGAATCTTATGCCATGATGCCCACCGCCTCGGTGAGTGGATTTTATTTTTCCCACCCACAATCCAGCTATTTTGCGGTGGGCAAAATCAACCGGGATCAGGTTCGCTCTTACAGTGCGCGTAAAGCCATGAGTTTGCAGGATACGGAACGCTGGCTTGCACCGAATTTAGGTTATGAGTAACGGGACTCCCGTTGGAACGTTAAATTATTGATGAATTTATTGACGAAGTAGTTGTGCCAATGAAAAGCAAAAACGAAGATTTACGTATACTAGACATCAAAGAAGTGCTTACTCCTGCGCAGGTGCACCAGCAATTTCCGGTGAGCGAGCAGGTGGTGGATACCGTGGCCGGTGCGCGGCAGCAAATCCACCGTATCTTGCATAATCAGGATGACCGCTTGTTGGTGATTGTGGGGCCTTGTTCCATCCATGACCCGGATGCGGCCATGGATTATGCTCAAAAGCTGAAGCAGCTCAGAGATCAGTTGGATCAGCAGCTCATGGTGGTCATGCGGGTTTATTTTGAGAAACCACGCACCACCGTGGGCTGGAAGGGCTTAATCAATGATCCAAACCTGGATAACAGTTTTGAAATCAACAAGGGGCTGAGTCTTGCGCGGCGTTTGCTCAATGATATCAATAGTCTGGGTATGCCGGCGGGTACTGAGTTTTTAGACTTAATTACACCGCAGTATATAGCCGATCTGGTGAGCTGGGGGGCTATTGGTGCCCGAACCACAGAAAGCCAGTTACATCGCGAGTTAGCTTCCGGTTTGTCCTGTCCTATCGGTTTTAAAAACGGGACGGATGGTACTTTAACGATTGCCATTGATGCGGTACGTGCGGCCAATCGGCCTCACAATTTTCTGTCCATGACCATGGAAGGTAAATCAGCCATTTTTGCCACTTCCGGGAACGATGATTGTCATGTAATTCTGCGCGGCGGACGTGAACCGAACTATGACGCAAAAAGTGTGGCGGTAGCAGCTGCGGGTTTGCAAAAAGCCGGATTAGATGCACGCATCATGATCGATTTGAGTCATGCCAACAGCCGTAAGCAGTTTCAACGTCAGGTGGATGTGGGGCAAGATGTGGCGGCACAAATCAGCGCCGGTGATCAACGCATTATGGGTGCTATGATCGAAAGCCATCTGGTGGGTGGGCGTCAGGATGTGATTCCGGACCGGTCACTGGTGTATGGTCAGAGTATCACGGATGGTTGTCTGTCCTGGGATGATACGATGCCTCTGCTGGAATTGTTTGCCGAAGCGGTGGAAAAACGGCGTCAACGTTAGCCGAGTGGCCACTGCGCCAGGAGGGCGCAACGCAATTGCCAATGTGGCTGGCGGACAATGTGGCTGAGCTACTAGCGAACCCCAAAGCCGTAAATGAGCATTTTGCGCATTAAGGCCAAGCCGTCAGCATAGGGTACCGTGCCGTTGTTGCGAATGATTTCCTGGCCTTCTTCATTGGTGGCGAACTCAATAAAGTCCTGAACTTTTTTAGTAGGTGAAGGGCCGGTGACTAAATAAAGTGGTCGGAATAAACCGTATTTGCCACTGCGTACATTTTCATAGCTCGGCACTCGGCCATCAAAGCTGAGAATTTTTACGTTCCGCTTGCGGGCGCTGCTGACGCCGGTAATACCCATGGCAAAGCGGTCCTTTTCAATCGCCTTTTCCAGTGGAGTGGATGAAGCGACCACGTATTCGGTGTCAAATTGCACTGAGCTATCGCGGAATAAATACTGGCGTATGGCGTAACCGACGCCGGATATGCTTCCTTTCCGGACATACAAATGTATCGGGGCATTGGGTCCCCCAACATCTTTCCAGTTTTTGATCTTTCCGGTATAAATTTTACGAATTTGATCCTCAGTGAGATTGTTCACCGGATTGGTTTCATTGGTAATAATGGCCAGAGCATCCCAGGCGACCGGGTGTAGAGTGGCGTGCATCTCGGAACTGTTCTCTTCCGGCAATGTCATGCGGCAGGTTCCACCCATGTCAATGCGTAAGCTGACCGTGTCACGTATGCCTTTTGTAGCGCCACCGCCGTCCAATACCACTTTTATACTGGTTCTGGTTTCGTAAGCGGTTGCCAATTCGGCCATAAAAGCTTTTTTGGTAATACCGCACCCGGCCCAATGGATAACATTGTTGATACTTTCTGCATGGAGTGCCGGGGTCAGCAGCACGGTCATGATTGCCGCACAGTGGCAAATCAAGGCCTTAGGGTAACTCTTAAACATTAATGTCCTTTCGCGGTTTTCTTGCAATACTTGATAATAATTATAGGATAATCGATCAACCTTTTTCGGTTGATTACGTAAGGAATGTTGGGATTCCTCTAACAATTTACGTAGGATTAGCCTTATTATAAAGACAGCATGGTTAAGCTGCAAACAAATCCGTAAACCCGTAATAAACCAAGTGTTACTGAGGGTTGTGACGGCGATTGCATAGTAGCTTGGGAATGTTGCGAGATTATCACAGTCATAATCAGCAGACCAAGCAGGGCAAACTTTTGTTTCAGCAGTGACCAAAACCGGGTACGCGCATTTTATGAGTACAGAACCCTCAAACCCCAATAACAACGCCACCAATTCCAACGATACCAGTCGAATTGGCTTGGGCATGATGATGCTTATGTGGTTGGTGTTGTTATCCCTTTTTAGTGCCTATTTTTGGTTTTGGAGTGAATCGGAACGCAATCCCAATCAAAACGTGGCAAACCGGGTAACTCAGCAGGGGGTACGTGAGGTGGTATTACAGCGGAACCGTTTCGGCCATTACGTCGCCAATGGGGAGATCAATGGTCATGGAGTGGAGTTTATGTTGGATACCGGTGCTTCTGATATCTCTATTCCAGCTAATGTGGCGGCGCGACTGGGTTTGAAACGTGGCGCTGTGATGACATATCAGACAGCCAAAGGTCCGGCTCAAGTTTATTTAACGCGGTTGGATAGCGTTGCCTTAGGGAATATCGTGCTCAACGATGTGCGTGGCAGCATTAATCCCAATGTTCAGGAAAGCAGTATCTTGTTAGGTATGGCCTTTCTTAAACAAATGAGTTTAGTCAAAAAGGCGACACGTTGACTCTGCGTCAATAGTCGTCGTATTTATACCGGTTCCGTTCGGCGGATTTTGGATACCTGGTTTGTTCCCCGTGATTTGGACCTATGTTTGACTCTGGGTAAATTTTAACCTGGAGTGGAACAATACTTGCTTTATTAACGTTAGCTGCTATGTGCCTTACCGCTGTTAAATCGGGTGAGTCAAATACAGTAGGTTAAATACAGTTGGTTAAATACGGTAAATTCAAGTGGGGTCACATATGACACTATATTTGAACTCGACGAATGTGAACGAGATCACGGAGGCGCTGAACCGGGCCTGCGGTAACGTATTAGCCGCATATGAAACCTCCACCGGCAGTTTTAATATGCATGATGCAGAGCTTCGGCCTAACCAGATCGCCGAGGCGTTGGAGCAGTTTGTGGATATCATGCAAATGATCGAAGTGGACTACACCAGCAAGATTCTTATTAATCATTCCCCGGAAAGATTTCGTATCAATTTTGATGAAGGTTTGGAACAAAGTACGCTGGACAAGACAGAGTTGTCGGAAATCGGTAACTACGGTCTGGAGCTAATGCAAAATCTGGGCGAATGGGCCGAGCAACTGCAATTAAGTGAAGAAAAGTTGCATTTGCATACGATCATGGTAGTTGTGGCGCTGTGGATTGCGCGACGCGGTGGATACTTAACCAATTTAGATACTGTGGTGGACACCTTGGCATCCATGGCAAACGCTTGCTATGAGCCCTTGATTTTGTCTGAATTGAGCGATGTCATGGGTGAGCTGATCAATGCGGTGGCTCACGAAATTCGCGGAGGCGATAACAGTTATGCTCATGCCTGGCGTGTTCTCAATATTAACCGCGGTATAATTGCGGCGCGAACCCACGACCTGGCGATAATGGAACCCGTCTTTAATGAGTTGATTGCCAATGTTCCGGAAGACGCACCTCGGTTTTTTGAGCAGAACTTAACGCAAATGGATGAGTTGAACTATCCTGCCGAGGTGAAAAGTTTGTTGTGTCAATACTTTCAGCATTGTGTCGCACCGGTGTTGCATTAGCCAGTTACTATTTGTAATTACTTTCCGTTCGGATTCTGTCCAGAATCAATTGTTGTCAGATTTATGTTCGCGTGCGACTAAAACTCCTTGGCTAAATTGTATTTTCAGAATATTTCCCTCTCGCTCAATGGTTTGTTGCAAATGCTCCTGAGGCTTGCAGTCCAGAGCTCGAGAAAGTTGTATAGATGTCTGCAAGTTGCTTGTCCGACCTGAGTCTTTTAGCTTGAGTGAGTAGGGGTGGGACCAGTGAGTGGTGCCGCTCATGAAGTTGAAAGCGTGTTGTGCGGTCCAGGATAAATCCAATTCAAAATCCACGGCCGTGGGTGCAGGGTAATACGAGATCCCATGAGTTTGGGCAATTGGGGTGAAATCCTGCGGTCGAGTCAACACGGCAGACAGCAGTTCGACGCCTTGCTTACCAATTTTCTCGCTAATATTGTCATGAGAGCAATCGAAAGACAGGTCGACGGTACTTTGTGCCAGTAGAGCGCCGGCGTCCACTTCCGGTTCCAGGAAGTGCAGGCTTATACCAACTGTATTAGCGCCGTGACGCAGTTGCCAAAACACCGGATGAGGTCCTCGGTACCCGGGCAAAAGTGAGGGGTGTAGATTGAGGGCGGCAACTTGTGCCATGTTTATCAGTCGCTGCGGTAATAGATAAGGAAAGCAAGCGGTTACCAGAAAATCCGGTGCCTGCCGCCAGAAAGTGTTGCAATTGCCCTGTTCGAGTTTGGATATTTCAAGCTTGAAAGTTGCAGGGTCGGGAATAGTCGAGATCCGTATATTCAGTCGGCGGCATTCCAGTTCAACTCGATGGTATTCACCGGCGTTCAGTACAGGGATATCCATAAAGTGCTGAGCTGAGGGTTTGGCTAATATTACTTGATCTATACGAATACCCTTAGCCAACAGAGATTGCAAAACGGCCATGGACATAACGGTTTCAGATAAAAAAAGACACAATGTATTTGGCATGGTTTGGTTTGTAGTGAAACTGTTTCCGTTGAGCTACTTATTAGAATCACTATTTAAAATGTGGTCTTGGGAGTGTAAAAACCGCAACTTTAAACCGGGAACTAGGTGCTTTTTGCATCTGTTTACATCTATGTTACGTTTCTTGGGTTTATCTGTATCAAGTTTTTCACCTATTAGACGATACGGGTAAATAGTAGCCGCATTCGTGCGGGTACGACTAGATGTAAGGAGGTTGTAGCGCAAAAATTATCACTACGCAAATACATTATTTACATATTCCAGATAAGCTGACTAGGCTTATACAAGACTTGCAAATTTTATAAATATCTAATGTAGCGTAAGTATATCACTGGGTATACTGGACAGCCTGCTTCAGTAGAAGCAGGCTGTTTCCTTGTCCCGGTCCTTCTTTTCGATTTTTTCTATTTATTCTATTCCGAATTAGTTTTCCATATTTTGGATCGCCGTAATTTCCTCTTGGCTGAAGACTTCACTCCATTGGTCTTTTGCCAAACCATTACTTGGCATCAGGGCCAGTTGCTTCAAGTCTTTGAAGTGTTGCGTTCGGTGCTCCGGGGCGGTTTGTCCCAAAGCGGAAAGCGTTTTTGCGTAATCAAAACCGGCTTGAGCAAATACTTTTTCTACGAATTTGCGTTTTCCTTTGGGGTTTAAACCTCCAGGTGATACCGGAAGTTCCGCCTTGACTTCGTTATAGGCGGTTGCCAGTTTTTGCAAGGTGGGTTCGCTGTTTACGGGCGCGGGGGGGGCGCTGTTATCCGTGCAAGCGCCAAGAATCATGGCCAGGGCCAACAATAGTGCCACAATTACAGCCGAATGGTGCCTGAGTTGCTTTCTGTAGACCACGTGGTTTCCCCGTTTGTTACTGGAAGCGCAGAGTTTATCCCTAAGCTGCTCCGGCTGGCAAATTCTCAACACAACAAATATGCAAAATATGACCGCTTGGGTAAAGTTTTATACGCCGGTACCCGCTATTGCAGCTGGAGGTGCAGTGAATTCCCATGGGTTTGTCAGACTTATACCATGCTCAGATCGAACAAAACGGCTATACCCTGGATGAGGGGCAAAGCTTAATTGTTGCTGCCTTGGAGCGATTGTCTGAAAAATTAGGCGCGGACCCAGGTTATACCGGGTCAATTTGGGGGGGCGTGCTATCACAGTTCCTCTCCTCTCCCAAACAACCGTTGCGAGGTTGCTATATTTGGGGCGGTACCGGCCGTGGGAAGACCTGGCTTATGGACTTGTTCTACCATTCCTTGGGAATATCAGAAAAACGCCGAAAACATTTCAGTGTCTTTATGCAAGAAGTGCATCAGTCCCTGGCACAATTAGGTCGTGGTAGGGAACCCTTGACGACGATTGCCGCTGATATTGCCCATCGTTGCCGGGTTTTGTGTTTGGACGAATTTCATGTAACCGATATCACGGACGCGATGTTAATGCGAGGCTTGCTCCGGGAACTGTTTCGGCGTAACGTGGTTTTGGTGGTTACATCCAATCTGGCACCGGATGAACTTTACAAAAACGGCCTGCAAAGGGAGCAGTTTGTTCCTGCCATCGAATTAATCAAGCAACACACGCATGTGATTAATTTGCAAGGTGATCGGGATCACCGCTGTAGCTCCCTGCTCAATCGCCCCTCCTATTTCATTACCGGAGAAGTGAGCTATCATGACCTGCGGGAATACTTGTACAGGCGTTATCCTGAGCAAACTTTAGAGGACACGGTGCATCTGAACGGTCGTAACATCGCGACGCTGTATTTGAGCCGACGCTGTGTGTGGTTTGATTTCCATTCTATTTGCGGCGATGGGAGAGCCACATCAGACTATTTGCAGCTGGCTAATCAGTTTGACTGCATTGCTGTCACCCACATACCCACATTGACCCAAAGCATGGAAGATCTGGCCAGGCGCTTTGTTCACCTAATTGATGTGTTGTATGACGCGCAATGCCATGTCATCATCGGTGCTCAGGTCATGCCGACCCATTTATACCAGGGCCGCCTGCTGCAGCATGAGTTTCAAAGAACCGCCAGTCGCCTGCAAGAGATCGCTGTTCAGGAGCGCTTGTAGTTTTAGCGCTTGTAGTTTTAGCGCTTGTAGTTTCAGCTAAAGCTCATGGAGAGCATTTTCTGGAAACTTTTACCTCTGTCAAAAACAGCTGCCGATTTTGTGGGCACTATGCACTATCATAATGTAAATGCCCGATACAAGCAGTTTTCAGTCCTGCACGTTTTCCTGGAAAAATCACAGTCCCTGTTTTATAGTGTTCTGCCTTAAAGAGGGGAAGGTCAATGGATGAGAAAGACACACAACAGGCGATTGATGCCTTTAAGCTTCGACTGAATAACAATCCGGATGATTTGGAAGCCGCTTTAAACTTGGGGAATCTGTTTTTCGATAATCGCGATGCGGCCCAATCCATTGTGTATTACAATGTGGCATTGCGTATCAATCCTGACATGCCGGGTGCAATGACTGATTTGGGTACCATGTACTGGCAGAACGGTGATGTTTCTCTGGCTGAGCGTTGTTTCAGGTCTGTGGTGAAATCCAATCCCGGCTACGGCAACGCCTATATCAATCTGGGATTACTGTTGTCTCGGGCCAAAATGGAGCCTGTGAAAGGTAAGGCTTGTTGGCAGGAGCTGGTGGATAAATATCCGGATCATCCCGCATGTAAACGGGCAAAAGAGTTGCTCGCAGATACATTAAATTGAAGCTCTGATTAAGGCTGTTGTTCGGGATAAAAAGAGACCGGCAAGAGCGACTTGCCGGCAAACGAGGAAGAGTCGTTTGAAAAGCAGCTCAATTATACTGTTACTGATTTGCTGTCAGATTGTCCCAGATTGTCGACCCAACTGACTGTGATGTTGTCACCACGGCTCACTTGATTCACGACAAAGGAAACAAACGGGTTTTTTGACACCGCTACCCCCCAGATGGCTTTAAATACCGTTATGCTGTTGTGCGTGCAATCCACTTCCCGAATGAAATGGACCGGTATTGTCGCGCCTGATTTGTCTTTACGTAATCCGGTTTCCATTGGATGTCGGATCAGGACTTTTACCGCTGTTTTACTACCTTGATTTTTTGTGCGAATTCGAATGCTCATGACAAAGACTCCATTGATTGCAGGTTGCTTGGATTGAATAAAGTTGGTGCGAACTGTGACTGCCGTGGATTTACGTCGGCACATGAGGTTTAACCGGGTCCGCCGCAACCGCCAAGAGTCACTTTTATAAATCGACTGTTGGTGTAGAGTTTGCCATTTGCTTTCACAACAGCAGTAACTTTGGATTTTTTTGCAAGCTTGATTCGTGTGGCGACATCACCGCTGTTCCCGGGTGAAATAAGAAATTGTGCGGCTAAAGGATTGGGGTTCTCGTCCACCAGTATGCTGACAGATTCCACACCGGTCAATTTGGTTTTGATGCTGACGGGCACTACTGCACCATTTTCGGCAATATCGGGTGCTTTAATGGTGATGGCTGCGCTGTCCTCCATTTTGGAGCTGCCGTAGAGTTTTTCTATAACAGAGGTTATGTCTTTGCCACCGAAGGCTTGAGTAGGCCACTGAGCCCATGCGTAGTTTCCTGGCAGAAATAGACCGGCGAGGCTGCAACCGGCGGTACTGGCTATGAATTTGCGTCGGGTAATCGTATTCATGGTTTTTCCTCACAGAGTTGGTTTTTGTTTACTGTGATGAAATCATAGGATGAACGACGCAGCGATGAGTCACGCTAAAATCAAACTACCGTCATGTTTTTGTCATTCGTCCACTTCGAAACGGTAGCCCACCCCCCGCAATGTGACAATGCGCCAACTGCTCATGGTTGACGCGTTGAGCTTTTTGCGCAGGCTGGATATAGTGTTGCGAACGGCGCCCTGTACGACAATGATGTTTTCACCCCAGACTGAATGAAGAATGTCGTCGTAAGTCAGAGCGCAATTCACATTTTCAAGAAAGTAGAGCAATAAATCATACTCAATTTTGGTCAGCTCCACAGTATGGTCGCTGTCATTGCTAACCGTTCGTGCTTCATAGTTGATGTGATAGCCCGGTAGTCTGGTCGCCGTGGCGCTATTCAGCGTGGGGGTAGTAGAGGTGCGTCTACGCAAAAGTGCGGCGACGCGGGATAGGAATACACGCAATTGATAGGGTTTGACAATATAGTCATCGGCTCCGGCACTGAAGCCCTGCACCATGTCATCTTCCCGGTCTTTGGCGGTAAGCATGAGGATCATGGATTGTACTTTGGATTCGCGCCATTGTCTGCACAAAGTGAAACCATCGTTATCCGGTAACATAATGTCCAGCACAATGAGGTCGAACTCATAGCGTTGTACGTAATCCGTTGCTTTGGCCCCGGTTCCGGTTGAGACAACGTCATAGCCTTGGTCTTCAAGGTTGTCGCTTACGGCCAATCTGAGATTTTCATCATCTTCCACGACTAGAATTTTTGCCGGGCTGTTGTTGTTTGTTGTCATGCGATTTCCTGTTCGGGTGCGGGGAATATCAGTTTGAATGTGGTTCCTTCGGTACCGGATTTAAATACGCTGATGTCACCCCGGTGAAGTTGCAGTATTTTTTTGCAGATGGCCAGTCCCAGGCCGGTACCGGAAACTTCTCTGTGTTTATCCCCCATGCGGGAGAATTCGTTAAAAATTTCACTTTGATCAGTCGCTGCGATACCTACTCCGTTATCGGAGAAATATACGACGCTCTCGCCTTTGGCTGTGGTTTCAGAGCGAATCTCGATATCCACTGTGTCGCGGTCGTTGTATTTACAGGCATTGTTGACCAAATTGCGGAACAGTATTTTAATCAGTTCTTCGTCCGCTTGTGTTTCAGTCTGAGTCGGGCCGTTCATATCAATGCTTAAGGGTTTGTTGGTATATTGAATAAACTCCGGAGTCAGTCCGGAAACCACGGCGTCAATGGAAACGGTAGAGGTTCTTAAATTCCAGGAGTCCTTGGTTAGTCGATTGAATGACAGAATGTTGTCCACCAGTAAAGACATATTGTCGATGGCGTGAATGATACGCTTAGGATAGTCTTTGACAAGGTCACTGTGTTCTGTTTTGCGTTGTATGGTTTCTGCAAGCACCCGAGCAGATGCCAAGGGGGTTTTTAACTCGTGGGAAACCGTGGCGACAAAATCAGCTTTGAGCGCCAGGTATCGATGTTTTCGGTATAAGATCAACAGGACCAGGAAAGCGATACTGCTGATGAGTACCGCAATGGTAAGCAATAACAGAGTTTTCAACCAATAGCGTTCCTTAGCGGCCTTCAGTTTGCTTCGTAAGATCGGGGTATGAACCGATAATGATAGATGTTCCAGCTGGGCAGTGTGCGCATTTTCCGGTAATTGCAGCGTGTCCTGTTCTTGCAATAATCCTGAGGATTTCATATTGGCTTCAATACGTTGAACAATCACATTACTGTTGACTATGGTGCCCAGGTGGTCTGTTCCCTCATAAGGTTCTATATACCATTGTAGGTTGGAATTAGCAGCAGAAATCAAAACCGGGCGTTCATACAAGCTTACATCGATGCCAAGTAAAGGGTTGTTATTGTTGGCTTGAGCCAGAAAGTCTTCGTAGGGTATCTCAAATCTTTTCGATACTGTCAAGATGCGGTTTTTTAGGAAATCAAACTCTTCCTGAGTGAATTCGTTACGTTTTGCGATTAGAGCGCGTTGCAGACCGTAATTACCATAGGCTTGCTCGATAATAGAGCCTGTGCGCAGCATATTACTCACCAAAGACTTTTCCGGGGTACTGAAAGCCAAAAGATAGTCCAGCAGAGCCATCATATAGGGAATGTCTTTGTCTCCCGGTAGCGGCTTGACGTTGCGTCGAAAATTGATTTCGCGAAATTCCCAGCGAATATTGGTAGAGTCGTGGCTCTCTACAGCCAGTTTGAAACGGCTTAAACCATCGCGCAATCGCAACCAGGGTTCCGGGTTTTGGGTCGCGAGATCAATGGGATCGGCCGCCATCAGCTCTTCGTAAAGCGCAATTGCCTGTTGGTTGTTTTCCCTCTGGGTGTATACAGCCGGGCGCGGTAGTACTTGGGACTGGTTCTTAAAGTACAGGACGCTGTCACTGGGGAGCAGGGGGTCACGTAAGACGTTTTCCAAATTGATCTTGGTAAATGCCAGCTGTTGTGTCAGAGATTGCCTAAAAGCCTGAACGGCGTACTGCTCCAGGGTCTCATGGCGCGATAGAACTTCGCTGGTGGCGTCAGAATATTCACGGCTGAATATCGTGTGCAGGCTACTCAGTCCCCAGAGCAGTAGTACCGTGCCGGCAAAGGCGGCTATAAGGGCGGGTATTTGTTTTTGCTTTGGCCAATCCATGTAATTTTAATTATCGTCAAAGGTATAAATAGCATAGAAAACATAGGCTACCGTTGCTTGAAAACTTGTCACCGGGCAGCCATGGTTTTGTCATTTTTCCGTCACTGTGTCGCTTCAGTGAATATACGGAATGCAAAGAACTTAGGCAAATGGGGTAGAGTTGCCGTGAATGGCTTAATTGATGCTTAAAATCCAGTATTGTGTCGGGTTTTAACGAAATGGAAGATGTTTTTAAAAACATAAGAATATCAATCGGATGGATGTTAGGTTACAAACAATTGGCAATTCAAGTTGGCAAATTTGCTGAGTTTGACCAGAATTAATAGGGAAAAGTGCCGTTAACATCACTAAGGCCACTATGTTTTACCGGTATGAGGGAAGTGGAGAGTTATTTCCTCGGAAGTGGGCTCACAAGTTCAGTTCCAAGGGTTTGGCTCGAATCTTGTTTCTCTTATAGGTAAAGGAGACATGTGATGCAACGGTTGCGACTTTCAGTGTTTGGGCAACAGATCAACGTTTTGTTTGTGCTCGTTGGTCTCAATATGGTTTTACCGGGTTTAGCCCTATCCTACGGCTTTGTTCCCAGTAATAGTGAGCAGGAAGCTTGTTTTGCTAAGGCTATGATAGGCATGGATTCGGTAATTAATTCCCGCCTGGGCGTTCCGGCGGAACACGCGTTGGATTTGTCATTGCTCAATCGAGAAGCCAAGGTGGCAAAATACGATTCCGAGTTGCTCAATGTGATATTGGCGGCCTATCTATGGGAAAATTCTCCGCACAGCTACGCCGTCAACGTCTTTTATGATTGCGCCCGAAAACATACCTATCAACAGCAAGCCAAACACGAATAACTGACAAACATTTTACAAAACCCGGGTGTCGCTCCCGCCGTTTTGCTAAAATAAACCGATACAAAGCCGATAGCAAATCTGGAATGCTATTTTAATTTGGTAAGGATGATGCCATGTCCAATCTCACCATTAGCGACATCTATGTTTTGTTGGTCGAGCCATCAAAAGCGCAACAGCGGATCATCGATGGTTATCTGGACCAACTGTCCATAAAAAACAGAACCTGGGTGAGCACGGCCACCGAGGCGTTGGAACGGATGGCCTCACACAAGCCGGATCTTCTGGTCAGTGCTATGCATATGGAGGATATGACCGGTACCGAGCTGGTACAAACGGTTCGCATGGATGCCAAATTCAACGATGTGCCCTTTATGCTCATTTCCAGCGAAACCAACTATCGTTATTTAGAGCCGATTCGACAGGCCGGCGTGATTGCCATCCTTAAAAAACCCTTCTCATTTGAGCAGCTGAAAAAAGCCGTGGAGTCTACTTTGTATTACATAGACCCCGATGATATCAGTACGGAAGACTTTGTTGCTGATGAGTTACGTGTTCTGGTTGTTGATGACAGTTTTACTGCGCGACGACATATTAGTCGGGTTTTGAACAATATGGGTATTGTTAATATCCAGACGGCGGAAAATGGTAAAGAAGCTTTGGATCTGGTAGGTAAGCAGTATTTTGATCTATTGGTGACCGACTACAATATGCCGGAAATGGATGGTGGAGAATTGGTGGAGTTGGTCCGCTCCGGCAGTCAGCAGGCCTCCATTCCTATATTGATGGTGTCCAGTGAGACGGATACCAGCCGAATTGCGTCGGTACAACAGTCCGGTGTCTCGGCAATCTGCGACAAACCGTTTGAGTTCCAGACCGTCAAGGAGTTGATCCAAAGAATTGTCTAGTCGTTTGTCTTACCGACGCTCGAGTATGATAAACGTATAAGGAAATTGATTTTTCTCATCAGCCTGATGTTCTTCCCGCAACACCTCACCCCACGTCTGGGTATCAAATGCAGGAAAGTGTGCGTCCCCTTGCACATCGGCGTGTACCAGAGTCATATACAGTCGTCCGGCCAGAGGCAGCGCCTGTTGGTAGATGGAAGCGCCACCTATCACCATGATCTCTTCCGTATCTCCCGCCAACTCAATTGCCTGTTCTAATGAACCGCATACATTGGCATCGTCTGCTTTATAGTTCGCTTGACGGCTGACAATAATATTGGTTCGTTGTGGTAAGGCCTTGGAGCCGAAGGATTCATAGGTTTTACGGCCCATGATAATGGGTTTGCCCAGAGTGTGCTGTCGGAACCATTTCATATCGCCGGAGAGTTTCCAGGGCAGACGGTTTTCGATGCCGATCACACCGGCATCGCTCATGGCCCAGATCAGGGAGACGCGGCTCATGTTAAAGCGTTCAAATCGATTACACCGCCACCGGTGCTTTGATGTGGGGGTGGCATTGATAGTTAATCAATTCAAAGTCTTCAAAAGAAAATTCAAAAATGGAATGGATTTTGGGGTTAATACGCATTTTCGGAAGAGGGTGCGGTTGCCGAGACAATTGTTCCTCGGCCTGATCCAGATGATTCAGATACAAATGAGCATCTCCCAGAGTATGAACAAAATCACCGGGTTTTAAATCGGTAACTTGCGCCAACATCATAGTCAGTAAGGCGTAGGACGCGATATTGAACGGTACCCCCAAAAAAATATCGGCGCTGCGTTGGTAGAGTTGGCAGGATAATTTTCCTTCCGCAACATAGAATTGAAAAAATGCATGGCAAGGGGGCAGGGCCATTTTTTCCAGTTCTCCCACATTCCAGGCGCTGACAATAATGCGACGACTGTCGGGGTTGGCCTTAATTTGGGTGACGACTTGGCTGATTTGATCGATGGTTTGTCCGGATGCTGCAGGCCAAGAGCGCCATTGATGGCCGTAGATAGGGCCAAGACTTCCGTTTTCATCAGCCCACTCGTCCCATATAGAGACATTGTTATCATGCAGGTATTGTACGTTGGTGTCGCCACGCAGGAACCAGAGTAACTCATGGATGATGGAGCGCAGGTGTAATTTTTTGGTCGTGACCAGGGGAAATCCTTGGGAAAGGTCAAATCGCATTTGGTGACCAAATACGCTCAAGGTGCCTGTACCGGTGCGATCTTCCTTTTTAACTCCCGTTTCTTTCACATGCCGCATCAGGTCCAGGTATTGTTGCATCAGTGACTACCTCTTTTGCCTTGTTGTCCTTGGTTTTTTGCCGCCTGCTGAGCTGATTTTTCTTCGGTCTGCGTGACTGATGCCGTCGCAGAATGACCATCGTTGTGTTTATAGGCCCAGACAATAAGTCCTGCCCCCAGTAAAATCATGGGGAAGGATAGCAGCTGTCCGGTGGTAAGCCAGCTGAAAGCAATAAACCCGCCCTCACCCATGTGAGCGTCGGGTTGGCGTACAAACTCCACCAGAAAGCGAAACAAACCGTAAAACAAAGAAAACATACCACTAACCGCCATCACCGGGCGGGGCTTGGCAGAGTAGAACCAAAGGATGAGAAACAGGATGATGCCTTCCAGAAAAAACTCGTACAACTGGGAAGGGTGCCGAGGTTGTGATCCACCACTGGGAAATACCATGGCCCAAGGTACATCGGTGGTACGTCCCCACAATTCACCGTTGATGAAATTTCCCATTCGACCGGTTGCCAGACCAATCGGGACGAGTGGGGACACAAAGTCCATAATTCCGAAAAAGCTGCGTTGCTGTTTCTTTTTTAGTAGAGTCATGGCGACCAATACACCCAGGAAGCCTCCGTGAAAGGACATGCCGCCTTCCCATACGCGTAGGATCATAATGGGGTCGGCAAGAAATTTATCCAGACTGTAAAACAGGGTATAGCCAATGCGTCCGCCAAGGACCACGCCCATGGCGCCGTAGAAAATCATGTCGGATACTTGGTCTTCGGTCCAGCCGGAGCCTGTTTGACGGGCGCGTTTAACGCCTAACCACCAAGCGCCGGCGAAACCGAATAAATACATGAGTCCGTACCAGTGGACTTTGACGGGACCGAGATGAAATGCGACCGGGTCAATATTTGGAAATGTAAGCATAGGCGGCAAGTGTATCATGGGAAAGGGCGCTCCGGAAATAATCCGCCCTTACCCCGGTTTCAAGCGCTACGGTCAAACAATACGCGGCTGGTATAGCATTTAAGGTAATTGGTTTCGGCTATGGCGGGGTGTGCCGGATGATCCGGTCCTTGGTGGCCCTGTTCAATGAGACAGGCTTGGCGGTCAAGGTGACGAGCGGCTTTTTGAATAACGTCCACCAGTTCTTCTGATTTGAGATGAAAGGAACAGGAGGCGGATATTAATAGACTGTCTTTTTCTAATAATTGCATGGCAGACTGATTGATGCGCCGATAGGCATTGAGTCCTTCCGAATGGTCTTTTTTGCGTTTAATGAAAGCCGGTGGGTCTAAAATGATGACGTCAAATTTTTGCTGTTCATGTTGCAGCATTTTTAAGGCTTCAAAAGCATCCCCCTGGATGACATCCAGCGTCACATTGTTTAATTGCGCGTTACGTTCAATCCAATCGCAGGCAGTGGAGGATGTTTCCACGCAGGTAACTTGGCCCGCACCTGCTGTTGCGGCCTGTACGCCCCATGCACCCAGGTAACTGAATACGTCCAGAACGCGTTTGTCTTTGACCAATGATCGCATATGGTGACGATTGATACGGTGATCATAAAACCAGCCGGTTTTTTGCCCTCCCAGAGCCGGTGCTTGAAACCGGGTTTGGTTTTCCTCAATGTCCAGGGTTTCCGGTGTTTGGCCTAGAACCGTTTCGGTATACAGCGTCAGGCCTTCGGTGCTGCGCATGGGGGCATCATTGCGCAGTATAATGCAGTCACAAGCGGGCCCCAGGACTTTACTGCAAGCGGCCACAATATGGTCTTTGTGTTTTTCCATGCCCGCTGTGCTGATTTGGACCACTAAAGCCCGGTTAAATCGGTCGATAATCAGCCCCGGTAGTCCGTCGGCTTCACCGTACACCCAGCGATAGTAGGGAGTGGAAAAAAACCGTTGTCTCAACGTTAGGGCGATTTTGAGGCGATGGGTGATCAGTGATTGGTCAAGTACGGTGTCCGGTTTGCGGCTGATCATGCGAGCGCATATGAGGGTATTGGGGTTGACATAGGCGCTGCCAAACGGCTTGCCGCGGGCATCGGTTACCACCACTGTCTCGCCTGGCTCAAAAGATTTTAATGGTGTTTTTTGTGTATCGACTTCGTTACTGTATATCCACACATGGCCGGCCTTGAGTCGCTTCTCTTCGTTTTTTTTCAATGCCAGTGTTGCCATGGTGTTGCTCCCGTAGTGCGGCTAAATTGCTGATTTGTGGCTATAATGCGCCATGGGCCTTTATACCGTAAACACCGGTTCAGGTTAAGTGTTTTCAAGCGTTTTCATTCAGGACGAATCCCATGCAGGACTGTCTACAAACATCCAACCAAATGGCCGGTCAGACCAGCCCCTACTTGTTGCAACACCAGCACAATCCGGTGCACTGGTTGCCCTGGGGTGAACAGGCCTTGGCGTTGGCGCGTCGCTTGGATAAGCCGATTTTGTTGTCTATAGGTTATTCAGCTTGCCATTGGTGTCATGTGATGGCGCATGAGTCTTTTGAAGATGAAGCGACTGCTGAATTGATGAACCGCCTCTACATCAATATTAAAGTGGATCGAGAAGAGCGCCCGGATCTGGACCGGATATATCAAACGGCACACCAGATACTGTTGCAACGCGGCGGTGGTTGGCCATTAACGGTGATATTGACTCCTGAGCAAATTCCTTTTTTTGCCGGAACCTATTTTCCCAAAGATCCCCCGCGCCGGGATTCCGCTCACCAAATGCCCGCATTCGCTCAGGTGCTGCAACAAGTGGAGCAGTTTTATCGCCAATACCCTGAGGAGTTGCAGCAACAAAATCAACAGGTGCTACAACTGTTACAGCAAACGGTTGCGAGTACAGTGCAGCCCTTGGAAGATCTCAATGCGTCGCCTTTGGATATGGCCTATAAGCAGTTGGCACAGAGTTTTGACGAGGTTCACGGGGGGTTTGGAAAAGCGCCTAAGTTTCCCCATCCCAGTAATCTGGAGCGCTTGTTACGGCAAGGAGCGGCTGAAGAGGGCACGTCTCAGGCGATGGAAATGGTTAGAACCAGTTTGCTAAAAATGGCGCGAGGCGGGTTGTTCGACCAGTTGGGGGGTGGTTTCTTTCGCTATTGTGTGGACGATGCTTGGACCATTCCCCATTTTGAAAAAATGTTGTACGACAATAGTTCTCTATTGGGTTTGTACGCTTGGATGTATGCGGTAAGTGGCGATAGTGAGTTTGCACAAGTGGCACATAAAACCGCGCGCTGGGTATTGGAACAAATGCAAAACGAAGCGGGTGGCTACTACTCCAGCCTGGATGCGGATTCAGAAGGCGGAGAAGGGGCGTTTTACGTCTGGAAATTAGAACAATTGACGACGATCCTAAACGAATCAGAATATGGTTTGGTGCGGCGCCTCTTTGGTTTGGATCAAGCGCCGAATTTTGCGTCCGCGTGGCATTTGGTGCAGCGGCAAACGTTGGCTCAAGTGGCGGCTGAATTGTCCTTAACTCAGTCTCAGGCTGAGCAAGTTTTGGCAACCGCATTGAATAAGATGGCTCAGGACCGCGGACAACGTCCACATCCGGGGCTGGATGAAAAAGTGTTAACGGCTTGGAACGGTCTGATGATTAAGGGGATGGCGGTTGCCGCCGGCGCGTTGGATTGTGAAGAGTACTTACGGTCGGCCCAACAAGCCGTAGATTTCTTAAAAGAAAACTGTTGGAATCAGGGGCGTTTGTTGGCTTGTTATAGCCAAGGGCAGGCTCGCCTCAGAGCTTATTTGGATGATACGGCGTTTTTAATGGATGGTTTGCTGGAGTTACTGTGTCTGCAATGGCGGGATCAAGATATGCGCTGGTTAATACAATTGGCGGACACCTTGCTGGAACATTTCGAAGATACTGCGGGCGGTTTCTTCTTTACTGCCAATGATCACGAAACCCTGATACAACGTCCCAAAGTGTATATGGATGAAGCCATACCGGCCGGCAACGGGGTTGCCGCCAAGGTATTGTTACAGTTGGCAGCCCTGACCGGTGAGCAAAAATACCAAACTGCCGGGCAACGGGTGCTGCAAAATGCGTGGGAATCCATACAACGGCTACCATTGGCGCATTGTGCAATACTAACTGCTCTGCAGGAGTATTTATATCCGCCTGCGTTAGTCGTTATTTGTGGCAAAGCCGAGCCCATGCAATCCTGGCGTCAGCAACTGGGCCACAACGCGCAACGTTGGGTTGTATGCGTTCCGGAGTCTGCTCAATTTCTACCGGGAACTTTAGCGTTGAAACAGCCGGGCGAGCAGGTTAAGGCGTATGTGTGCGCTGCCGGGAGCTGTTCATTGCCGATCACCGATCTTCAGGCACTATTGGAGCGTTTGGACACTAGGGAACCTCTAGCTCCTTGAATGGCAGGTTATGAGGACTAAACCAGGAATTAATCAGAGGTTCTCCCTAGTTCTGTCCCAACACCATGACCTTGTTGCGGCCACTGTTTTTGGCTTGGTACATGGCTTCATCCACCTTGGTGAATAGAGTTTTCAGATCCAGGCCGGGTGAGCTGATGTCAAAGGAATACAAACCAATGCTTACGGTGACGGAGAGCGATTGGTTTTCAAATTGAAATTTCTCTGCGGCTATTTCGGCCAAAATATTATCGGCCCGTTCTCTGGCAATTTTTTCATCCGCTCGAATCAACAGAATAAATTCGTCACCGGCGTATCGAGCGGCCAGGTCACTTTGACGCATATTATGGTCGAGTATTCGGGCAACTTTACTCAGCGCCATGTCTCCGGCTGCATGGCCATAAGTGTCATTGATTTGTTTGAAATGATCCAAATCCAGCAATAGCAGGCTGGCACGGTCCCTATCTCCTTGACGTCGGGAACACAGCTTGGCAATGGTTTGCTCGAAGTGATATCGATTGGCTAAACCGGTTAAGTGATCGCTGCGTGCCAGCTCATTCAGTTGTTCGTTGGCCTGTTGTAAGTTATGGGTGGCGGCGTCGATTTTGTGTTGCAGGCCTTCATTCAGCTTTTGAATTTCCGCCCGGGAATGGCTTAGGCCCTGAATCGCGTCGCGGAAGGTTTTGGCCAGTTGTTGGATTTCCTTGGGGGCGGACAAAGTTTCCGGAAGGTTGTGTTTGAAACCGTCAGAGGCCAGCTTTTGTGCTGCTTTTGCCAGTTTTTTCAACGGGGAAGTGATCCAACGTCCCAGGTAAATAGCGGTCACAATGGCTAACAACAGGCCCATTAAGGCCCAACGAAATTCTGCATACAGAATCGTGCGGACTTGTGCCTGCATTTCCGTTTTGGGCTGGGGCACCATAATGCCCCATCCCAGTTCGGGCACGCTGGTATAACCGGCAACCATATGGCTTTTTACAAATGGCGAAAAGAACTCTGTAACCCCGGTTTTTCCCGCCATCATTTTCTGAACGATGTCCAGATTCGACAGGCTCTTAATCTGGGTTTTCATCCAGTCCGGATTGGGGTGCGCCAGCACTTGGCCCAGGTTATCAACGATGGCCGAGTGTCCCGCTTTCCCAAAACGAATAGCAGCACGTAATTTTTCGATCGGTTCCAGCTTGAGCTCGCCCACCAGAATGTGGCTGGGCACTCCGGCACCGCTGTACAAGGGCGTGGCGATAAATACGCTGGGTTGACCTGTTAGCGGGTTAATCCGTACCGGACTGACACTGGTTTGGTGGTGCAATGCCTTGCCGACGAAGGTATGGTGGGTGAACATGTTGTCTTTTAAAACCTGACGGGGACGATATTCGGTGATGTGATTGAGAACGTACTGGGTGTTATCCAATAGAAACAAAGCAGTTAAACCTTCGGAGTACAATAGGGATTCATAGAGCAAATGTTCAGTGGCTTCTTTGTTGGGTTTTTGCAGCAGTTCTCTAATACGTAAATGTTCTCCCGTCAATGCCAGCACGGCTTTTTGATTTTTGACATAGATGGAAATGGGGTTGGCCAGATTTTCGGCCAGCAATTGGTGTTTTTCGCGAACTTCACGCCAGGCGTTATCCCAGGCAGCGTTATAGACTTTGATTCCGAATATTGTCACCGGCAGGCAGGCGACAAGCCCGAAGCAGAGTATTAACAGAACGTTAATCGATAGACTAAACGGCGCTTTCTTGTCGTCTTGAGTAGGCAAGCGTCCCTCCTGGCTGGGGCTTTAGTTCATGGTTTTGCCATAAATAATGTCGGCCGTTGCAGACCAAAAGTGAAGTTTTTCCGTTGCTTAGGAGGATCGGCCGGGGTTACTCATGCCGGGGCTTTGGCGGAGATTATTAAGAATTACAGGGGTCTATGGAGCTTGCCGGCGGCAAGCTCCAACGCTGGGGTTACAGGCGGCGATCAAAGCTATCCTGGAAACGTTCTTCAAACTCCGCCAGGGTGAAACTGTGATTTTGAGTGCCGGGTTGCTCAATTTTGATGGCCCCCATAAGTGAAGCGACACGACCTGTGGTTTCCCAGTCCATATCGTTCATCAAACCGTATAAGAGGCCGCCGCGGAAGGCGTCACCGCAACCGGTAGGGTCGGTGATTTTATGGGTTTTGGCGGTGGGAATGTCAATACGATGGCCGCCGGCGTAAATGTGGGCCCCTTTGCTTCCCAGAGTGACGACCAATGCCTCCAACATGGAGGCCATTTCATGCAGGGATTTGCCGGTACGTTCCTGCATTAATTGGGCTTCGTAGTCGTTACAAGCAGCCCAGGTGGCTTGTTCCAGAAAATTGATGATGTCTTTACCGTCGAACATAGGCAGTCCCTGGCCGGGGTCGAAAATAAAAGGAATATTATCGGCGGCAAATTGCTCCGCGTGTTGAATCATGCCGTCACGCCCATCCGGAGATACGATACCAATTGACACATCACTGGCATCGCTGACTTTGTTTTCATGAGCACGGCTCATGGCACCGGGATGAAACGCTGTAATTTGGTTGTCATCCAGGTCGGTGGTGATAAAGGCCTGGCCGGTGTAAGTATCTTCCAGGACTTTAATATGCGTCTGATCCAGTTGGCATTGTTCCATCCAACGGGAATAGGGGCCAAAATCGTTGCCAACCGTTGCCATGGGCAGTGCCTTGCCGCCGAGCAGATTAAGATTGTAGGCAATATTGCCGGCGCAACCACCGAATTCCCGGCGCATGTCCGGTACCAGGAAGGAAACATTGAGCATGTGCACCTTGTCAGGCAGGATGTGATTCTTGAAGTGGTCGTGAAACACCATAATGGTGTCGTAGGCATAAGAGCCACAAATCAGAGCGGACATAGAGGTTCCTTCTTTTAAGTCAATAGGATAGCTGCCCAAATCAGGGCCACGTTCAACAGGCTCAGCAGCACCGCGGCGGAACCGATGTCTTTAGCGCGACCGGACAGCTCATGCTGTTCGCCGCCAAATCGGTCCACCGTGTTTTCCACTGCGGAATTGAGCAGCTCTACTATGAGAACCAATAGCAGACTGCCTGTCAACAAGGCTTTTTCCACGCCGGTATTGCCCAGCCACAAACCCAAAGGGCCCAGCAACAATGCCAGGGCGCATTCCTGGCGAAAGGCGGCTTCGTGTTTAAAGGCGGCCTGTAGACCTTGCCAGGAATAACCGGCCGCTTTAATGATGCGGGTGAGGCCCTTGTTTCCAGGTTTCATAAAGACGTTACTGGCTTCACAGGGTGTTTCCGGGTTTCCAGGCTAAGTTCAGTTCGCGGGCGGCCTTGACGTCATCCAGACGTTTTACCGGTAAGGTGTAGGGTGCGCCTTTCACAAACTCGGGTTTTTCACGGCTTTCCTGGGCAATGCTCACCATAGCATCAATAAACCCGTCCAAGGTCTGCTTGTCCTCCGTTTCCGTGGGTTCGATTAACAAACACTCGGGAACGATTAAGGGAAAGTAGGTTGTGGGTGCGTGAAAACCGTAGTCCAACAGCCGTTTGGCGTAGTCCATGGCATTGACGTTTAACTCTTTGGCTTCCTTTTTCAAGGTAAGAATAAACTCATGAGTTGCGCGACGTTGTGGCAGGGCCATGGTAAAGCCGGCTTGTTTCAATTTTGCCATCATGTAGTTGGCATTGAGGGTAGAGAACTCGGCGATGCGAGTCATGCCTTCACGTCCTACCAGACGAGCGTAGATGTAGGCACGTAGTAGCACGCCTGCGTTACCCATGAAAGCGGATAAGCGTCCGATGCTCTTGGGGTAGTCTTTTTCAGTGAGCCAGTGATATTTGTCGCCATCACGAGCAACGATAGGGATGGGCAGGTAGGGAAGCAGGCGTTCATTGACGCCAACCGGACCCGCTCCGGGGCCGCCGCCACCGTGTGGAGTGGAGAAGGTTTTGTGTAGATTCATGTGGATAACATCAAATCCCATATCGCCCGGTTTGACTTTGCCCAGGATGGCATTGAGATTAGCACCATCGTAATATAGCAAGCCGCCGGCGGCGTGCACCAGTTCCGCAATGGTTTTAATATCGCGTTCAAATACTCCCAGTGTGGATGGATTGGTCAGCATAATCCCTGCGGTTTGCGGCCCCAGTGCTTGTTTCAAGGCTTCTATGTCCACATCACCGTTATCATCGGTGGGGATTTCACGGGTTTTAAAGCCACACATGGTTGCAGTGGCCGGATTGGTGCCATGGGCTGCATCGGGAACCAAAATCTCGGTGCGTTGCCGGCCTTCGTTGTTTGCGTCATGATAGGCGCGAATCATGGCGACCCCGGCAAACTCTCCTTGGGCTCCCGCCATGGGGGTCAAAGAGACGGCTTTCATGCCGGTAACATCTTTTAAGATTTCCTGTAAATCATACATACAGGCTAAAAAACCCTGGCTGTGTTCCAAGGCGGCATAGGGATGGCGTGCCAGAAACCCCGGCAGCATGGCCAAAGAGTTGCATGCGCGGGGATTGTATTTCATGGTGCAGGAACCCAGCGGATAAAACTGGGTGTCGATGGAAAAATTCTTTTGCGATAACCGGGTATAGTGCCGGACTACCTGCAGTTCGGAAACCTCCGGCAGACGCGGTTTTTTCTTGCGTCGCAAATTTTCCGGAATGGCGCTGGTATCCCGTGGTTCCAGCGGTGCTTGCGCCGTATTACAGCGATTGTTTTGTGATTGCTCAAAAATTAACATAATCGTTTGCCTACTGTCTTTGTTTACGCAGGATTTTCGATGCTTTGCCTTAATGCATTGGCAAAATCATCCAAATCCTGTTCGGTTTTGGTTTCCGTAGCGCAAACCAGGATGGTGTTGCTCAAATCGGAATAGTCTTGCTCCAGAGCATAACCGCCCAGGATGTTACGTTGTGCCAGTTGTTGTAGCACAGTGTCTGCGGCTACCGGTAAACGCAGGGCGCATTCATGGAAGATGGGTCCTTGAAACAGTCTTTCCACACCTTTAATGGTGCACAGTTTTTCCACCAGTAATGCCGTGTTGTGCATGCTATGGGCGGCCACTTGTTCCAAGCCGTGGGTTCCCAGTAAAGCCATGTACATAGTCGCAGCGGTGGTCATCAAGCCCTGATTGGTGCAAATGTTGGATGTGGCTTTGGAGCGACGAATATGTTGTTCCCTGGCCTGCAAAGTCAGGGCATAGCCTTCCTTGCCGTCCAGGTCTACCGTCTTACCAATGATGCGACCTGGCATTTGCCGCACCAAGGCTTGGGTGCAACACAAAAAGCCAAAATAAGGCCCACCTGAGGACAGGGGAATGCCCAGGGGTTGGCCTTCACCGCAAGCAATATCGGCTCCGTTTTCACCCCATTCACCTGGTGCGCTGAGCAATGCCAGGGCGGTTGGGTTGACCTGAGCGATGACCAGGGCGCCATGACGGTGGGCCCAGTCGGTGAGTTCATCCACTTGCTCCAGTTGTCCGAAAAAGTTGGGCTGAGGAATCACCAGGGCGGCAAAATCCCCCGGCTCCGCCGGCAGATCATTGATGCTGGTGGTGCCATTGCGGTTATCAAAGGCCAGAGTTTCCAGGGTGATTTTTTGGTTAGTGACAATGCTATGAGTGACTTTCCGGTATGCCGGGTGCAGGCTGTCGGCGATGAGAATGCGCCGGCTTTTGGATTTGCGATTAGCGCGCACGGCCATCAGCACCGCTTCGGCTAAGGCGGAAGCTCCGTCATACAGGCTGGCATTGGAAACATCCAGTGCCGTCAGTTGTGTCAGCATGCTTTGAAACTCATACAACAGCTGCAAAGTTCCCTGGCTGGCCTCTGCCTGATAGGGGGTATATGCGGTGTAGTATTCGCCCCGTGTGGTTAATTGCCAAATGGCGGCTGGAATATGATGTTCATAGGCGCCTGCCCCCATAAAGCAAAGTGGCGTGCCATCCTGTGATGCGCGTTGCGTCATCAAACGGGTGACCTGCATTTCGCTGGCACGCAGGGGGACCTGCTGTAATCCCGCACTGCGTAGTGCAGCCGGAATTTCGTCAAACAAGGCTTCGATGCTATCGGCACCGATGGTTTCCAGCATGGCCTGGATTTCGGTTTCAGTGTGAGGGATAAAGGGCATAGTTTTACGTCTTATTTCGGTTAATAACAGTGATTAATGTTGTTCTGAGTCAGCAAGTTCCTGATAGGCAGCGGCGTCCATCAGTTCGTCAGCTTCCTGGGCGTCTTCCGGTTTAAGTCGGAACAGCCAACCGTCACCAAAGGGGTCTTTGTTTACGGTTTCAGGAGCATCGGTCAGGGCTTCATTGACTGCAGTGATTTCGCCGGCAACGGGGCAATACACATCGGAAGCCGCTTTTACCGATTCCACCACAGCGCAGTCCTCGCCCGTGCCGAAGTTGGTGCCTACATCAGGCAGTTCGATAAAGACCATATCACCTAACAAGTCCTGGGCATGTTGGGTGATACCCACCGTGACTTCTCCATTGCTTTCGGTGCGAACCCATTCATGGGTTTTGGTGTATTTGAGTTCTTCAGGTGTTGTGCTCATGTTGATTTCCTCTTTGAATCTAATGTCTACAATCGTGTTTTGTATTACTGCTGCTCCAGGCAGGATTTGCCAAAGCGAACGAAGGGCGGTTTTACCACCTCTACCGTGAGATTTTTTTTACGAATTTCCACTTCGCAGGTGTTTCCGGTAGCAGCCGGCACCCGCGCCATGGCGATGGCAAACCCTAATGTGGGAGAAAAAGTCCCGCTGGTAATGCAGCCTTCTCCAGCTGCGGTCAGCACTTTTTGCTGTGGCCGCAACACACCTTTCTCTTTCAATACCAGACCTACCAGTTTAGAGGCTGTATTACCCCGCTGTTTTTCCAGTTCGGCACGGCCGATGAAGTTCCGTTCGGCCGGTTCCCAGGCAATGGTCCAGCCCAGGGCTGACTCCAGAGGTGAGGTGGTCTCATCCATATCCTGTCCATACAAGTTCATACCCGCTTCCAGTCGTAAAGTGTCGCGAGCGCCCAGGCCAATGGGTTTAACCCCATGGTGTTCCAGCGCTTGCCAGGCATCGGCCGCCTGGGTATTGGGCAATATGAGTTCATATCCGTCTTCGCCGGTGTATCCGGTTCGGGCAGCGAAATAATCACCGCATTGAACCGCAAAAAATGGTTTTAGTTCTTTGGCAGGGTCCAAAATTGGGCCTAAGGCCGCATGGGCCTTATCGCGCGCATTGGGGCCTTGCACCGCGATCATGGCAAGATCAGTTTGTTCTTGTATTGAGACTTGGAAGGCTTCGGCTTGTTGTTGTATCCAGGCAATATCTTTTTCCCGGGTGGCTGCGTTGACGACCATGCGAAACCAGGTTTCGTGCATGAAGTAAACGATCAAATCGTCAATCACTCCAGCCTGAGGATTGAGCATGCAACTGTAGAGGGCTTTGCCGGGAATGGTTAGTCGGTTGACATCGTTGGCCAGTAAGTAGGCGAGAAACTCACGGGTGCGATCACCTGTGAGGTCCAGCACGGTCATGTGAGAGACATCGAACATGCCTGCGTCTTTGCGGACTTGGTGATGCTCTTCAATTTGGGAGCCGTAGTGAATAGGCATGTCCCATCCGGCAAAATCCACCATTTTACCGTTTTGTCGCAAATGTTGCCGGTACAACGCCGTTTGTTGGCTCATGATTGCTCCTTGTCCTAACTGTCAGTTGTGCTAAATATTTGCGCAACATTTATGTGCGCTAAAATAAAAAGGGCGGCAACTCAAATCGCTTCGTTAGAAAACAACGAGTTGCCGCCCCTCTGTCTTTAGTACCTGAGAGTTAAGCTCGGGATTGTTCTTCGAGCTGCCCCTTCGGTGGATCCACGAAAGGATCTCTCTCCAGAGTCAACGGTTGCTATGGTTCCTGGTGCCTGAGCGATTCCGGACGAGTTGCGCCTTCGGCGGTAGGTTTGAGCCTTCAGCTGGCTAAAGCCCTTTTAAAGCCTTTAACGAGTAAAGAACCTACTCTCTCCCACAGCAACACTAATGCTGAGCGCATAATATACCTCGACAGGCATTCAAATCCAAGTAATTACAATAGGATAGTTGTTGAGACCGGGGATTGAGTCAGCTTTATCCACAAAATGTGAATTATACCATTGATCTGCATACGAATAATCCGTATGCTTGGAAGCAGATATATGGAGGTCAATTGAGGAAGAAACCGACTTCCATTTCCAGTTTGCAGATTTTGCCGTATTCCAAGCAGTCAGTTTACCCGTCAACAGTCAGGGAGGACGGTTCACACCAGCCATGGGTTCCCCATGGATCCGACCGCAAGAGTTCCGGCAAACTTTTGCAATCATTGAGAAGGTGGTCACAATATTGCATTTTGCTTGCGCGTTGGATGCAGGGCAGGCAAAACCAAGTGTTTATATTGTGACTTGCATCGCAATCAGGCCCGCGCATACCGGCTAGTGTTTATCCCGATGAGTCGATATTTCGACACCAATTCGGAGATCATCCGGTTACTATTTTGTGCGGGCTCGGTCTGAGTGGACTCCCGGGGGTAGCATGCAAGTTAGAACAATTTATCGTTATGCGCTTATCGTTTTTCTCAGTATAGCGTTGTTACTGGGTTGCGGGCA
The DNA here is from genome assembly GCA_029882975.1 of Gammaproteobacteria bacterium. Classification (NCBI taxonomy): domain Bacteria; kingdom Pseudomonadati; phylum Pseudomonadota; class Gammaproteobacteria; species Gammaproteobacteria bacterium. The sequence continues at coordinate 19,523 of JAOUJW010000023.1, read as the reverse complement.
GGAACAAAACCTGGAATTGCTGGGTAATTTCAGATTGGATGTTCCCATTGCCTATGTTAAACGTCCATTGGATGACATCGATAATGGTCAGGATCCATTTAACGCCATCCGTTATAAACCCGGTGGCCATTTATTTATCCGCGAGTTTGCCGCCAACGATTCCCGGGAATTTAATGTCACCGCGAATATTCCTTTTTATCCCAATGATCCAAATCCCAACAGAGTAAATCTACTGGCACCTGTTATGAACGGGAATAATGTGGTGCGTCAGGCGGGGGATGTGGCTACGCCGGATGTTTCTTTTGACGGTAAGCGCATCGTGTTTGCCGCTAAAGAAGGAGATTATACCAACCCCCCTCCAACTGGGCAGCCTAAGTGGGATTTGTGGGAGTACGTCATTCCTGAAGATGGGGGTATTGAAGACGGAACTCTACAGCGTTTGATTTCCCTGGATACGGTGGCTATACGGGGTAATGATTTTGATCCTGCTTACTTACCCGATGGTCGGGTGGTTTTCAGTTCTGATCGAGTCAGCGGTAAATCAGATGTTGTTCTGGTTTTGGAAGGGATCAGCGTGGATACGACACCGCTGATTACAGAGCGGGTTAACGAACCGACGGCCAATTTGCACATTCTTAACCCCCGTGACCAGGCTTTGGAGCAGATTTCTTTTAATAATAGCCATGAGTTGAACCCCAGTGTGTTGAGTGACGGTCGTATCGTCTATTCCCGCTGGGAACAATTTCGCGGTCAGAATTTTGATTTGTTTGTGGTGAACCCTGATGGGACCGGTAACAACATATTGTATGGCGGCCACAGTCATGATCCTGCCGTCAGCGATGATGTTTTTTTGAACGCCAAGCAGACACAAAACGGCCAATTGGTGGCCAACATCATGAACGTGCAGGATACCTTTAGCGGCGGTGATCTAATACGAATCGATTACGTAAATTTTGCAGATATCGATCAGCCACGTGACAACTCAACAAGCGACGAAACTGCAGGCCAGATATCATTAACGGGAAACCAGGTGACCCGCGGAAGCGGCTATTCCCGCCGTGGTCGCTATACCACACCGTTTCCTCTTTGGGACAATACGAACCGACTACTGGTGTCCTGGGCACCTTGCGAATCCGAGGATGTGAACGGAAATCGTCGTCCCTGTGCTCTGCGTGGGGTAGATTTAAGTGACCCGGATTTTGCGGCTCCCCCGGCCTATGGGGTTTGGATATTTGACGCCAATACCGGTGCCCAGCGCAATATTGTGCTACCCGAAGCGGGAATGACCATTACCGATCCGGTAGCCTTGGTGGATCGCGTGACCTTGGGGAATTATCCGGAAACGGTAGCAGACCAAGTAAGCAGTGAAGTTTTGGATAACAATATGGGCTTAATCAAAATACGCAGTGTTTACGATACCAGCAACTTGGCTTTGGTCGGGAATGGTGCTTTGATGGGGGATGAACGATTGCTTTGTAACACGGCCAGCTGCGGTGCCGCCGGTGCCCAGGTGGATATTCCCGCCATGTTGGCGTTGAACTTACCTCAGCGTCCCGCGGTACGGTTTGCCAGAATTGTGCGCGCTCCCATCATTGTGGCGAACCAAGGTACTGTGCGTAATATGCGCGAAATCAGCGGTTATCAACAGGTAGAGGCGGATGGCTCCGTGGTGATGCGAGTGCCGGCGAACTGGCCTTTTGCTATCGAGTTGACCGATATATATGGGCGTAAGTTCCGTAGCCACAATAACTGGCTGCAAGTTAAAGCCGGTAAAACCGTGGAATGTGTCGGTTGTCATGAAAATCACTCTAAGGCGGCGCCCATGTATCTGGGAACCACCGGTGCCGTGCCCAATGCCGACATGAATGCGCCGGTGCCTGTGGCGCAGACTTTGGCGGAAACTTTGCATCAATGGAATATATTATATGCTGATCTGGATCAGGGCTTGGCCTTTAAGGACTATTGGCGTGATCCTATGGGAACGGAGCTTCCAAGTACGGATACTACGTCATTAAATTATCAAGTGAGTTATGCGACACTGACAACTGCAGCGCCTGTGGATATTAACAACTGCATAAGCAATGTTTGCCGTACAATCATTGACTACGAAACCCATATTCAGCCCCTTTGGGAACGTGATCGTGACCCGGATCCGGTGCTTATCAGTGCATGTGTTACCTGCCACGCTGAACAGGATGCTTTGATGGCGGCGCAAGTGCCTGCAGGGCAATTGACGCTGACTCGCGGTGGCAGTACGGCCAGTATTGAAGTCGATGGCGAAACCGGGTTTGCATCTTATTATGAATTGCTGGACGATGATTTTGTCAGGGTGGTTGTGGGGACAGCTTTGGTTCGTCTGACGTCTCCCAACACAGTGAACGGCGTGACCACGCTGGATCCAGTGCCATTGGTGGATAATAGTGATCCCATCGCCGATCCTATCGCCAACGGTGGTGATGGTACGGTAGATCGTGATCGTCATATTCGTCCTTCCAATAACTCGCGATTAGATGGACCGTTCTTTGCAAAAATGACATCGGGCGCCGGAACTGTGGACCATAGTATGATGCTGGAACCTATCGAGATGTTACTGATTCAAGAATGGGTTGATCAGGGAGCTCGGTACTCTAACATTCCGTAGCGGAATGACCGCAGGGCGGGCATAAACAAAGTGACAGGAGTTATATTGAATTCTGGTATGAAACCGCCTGTTATCCAGGTTTGGTTCTTTGCGTTTTGCTGGATCTGTATGATGCTGGGGGCGGCACACGTTGCTGCGGCGACCGATGATGCGGCGAGTTATCCCCGGGTTATCGTCGCAGAGCCGTTTATAGAGCTGCATACGGGAGCAGGGAAGGGTTATCCTGTGTACCATGTGGTGGATCGGCATGAGTGGGTGGAAGTGCTGGTGCGTCAAGGCGATTGGTTTAAGGTTCGGGATCGTTTGGGTAAGGAAGGATGGGTGCTGATTGACGAAATGGAGAAAACCCTGTCTGCGCCCGGCGTGACCACTCAGTTCGAACGAATTAAAAAAGAACATTTTGGTGCAAGAACCTACGAGGGAGGTATTAACTTTGGGGATTTTGAAGGTTCCGCCATTATGGGAGTATATGCAGGTTTAAATTTTAATGACAATCTGGCAACGGAATTGGAAATATCCAAAGCAACGGGCCAATTTACCGAAACTTTGGTGGCACGGATAAATATTTTGTCTAACCCTTTTCCTACCTGGGACAGCGCGCCTTTTTTTACTTTGGGTGGTGGCTATATGCGCAACAAACCAAAAAGTTCCTTTGTCTTTGCTAATCCCACCAGTGATTTGTTTGCCAGTGTGGGTTTGGGTTATAGGCAATACATGAGTAAACGGGTTTTTTTTCGGGCAGATGTTAAACAAAACATAGTTTTTATCAGCGACAACAATAATGGAGATTTTCTGGAATGGAAAATCGGGTTTTCCTTTTTCTACTAGTTTTAACTTTGGGGTTCTCATTGGGGAATGTGTCAGCCGCTGAGGCGGATGGTGCAAACATAACTGAGGAAACCTCCGGTGATGCCGAGGCTCCATTGGAAGAGCCTTTGATAACCCCGACCGTTAAACGCAACAAGATTAAATTGGCGCGTATCGATACGGAAGATTTTCTCATTGGAATATTTGGGGGTTCTTATAGCATTGAGGACTTCGGTGTTCACCCGGTTTATGGTGCCCGTGTGGGTTTGTTGTTAACAGAAACTTTTTTTATCGATGCCACCATGGGTTTTTCAAAAGCAGGGCCTTCTTCTGCGGAAAAGCTGTTTAATTTTGATTTACTCACGGAACAGGAGCGAGAGCTGGTGTATTACGACGTCAGCGTCGGGTACAACCTGTTTCCGGGTGAAGCATTTATGGGTGACGATACCGCCTTTGTTACCACCTTATATGTGAGTGTAGGCGCCGGATCCACACAGTTTGCGGGAGATGACTATTTTACTCTGGTAGGGGGTATTGGCTATCGAATTGTGTTAACCGATTGGATGGCGGCACAAGTGGATTTTCGGGATCATATTTTTGAGTCTGATATTATGGGAGATGCGGAAATCAAGCATAATATTGAATATACCATAGGCGCGAGTTGGTTTTTCTAAACGCTGCCTGGCTGACTATAAAGGCATAAAAGGTAAACAAGTGAATTATTCTGCACAACAAATGAAAAAAATTATCCAAAATTTGTTGATGGTTGTATTGGCGGGACTTGTGGTGTTGCCGGTCGCTGCCGAAATCAAACCCTTGAAAGAAGCACCTGATTTTACGTTAAAAAGCAATCAGGGAACTAATATTCGCTTGAGTGAATTAAGAGGTGAAGTGGTTCTGATTAATTTTTGGGCATCCTGGTGTGGGCCTTGTCGTGATGAAATGCCTTTGCTTAATGATATCTATCTTAAGTTTCGCGATAAGGGTTTCAAGCTGCTGGGTGTGAATGTGGAAGAGGATTTCCGTAAAGGCAAAATCATGGTGCGGGATTTGAAAATCGTGTTTCCAATTTTGCTGGATTCGGAAAATACTGTCAGCAAAAAATTTGACATCGACGCCATGCCAACAACTGTTCTCGTGGACCGGGACGGCAATATCCGGTACATACATATGGGGTATCTGCCAGGGTATGAAGACGAATACCTGAAGCAGGTTAGAGAGTTGTTACAGGAATAGTTATGGCCAGTACGTCAAAGTCATTTAACAAGATGCGTGTTGCAGTTATTACTCTGCTGGTATTGGTCTTAAGCGCTTGTGGTTTAGAACCTTGGGTGAAACCGTATGAACGCGCTAATTTATCCGATCCCATCATGAGTTTTTCACGTAATCCGATTTCAGATTCCTATTTGAATCATGTGTATCAAGCCAGGGAAGCGGCTCGTGGCGCCGAGCTTGGACAAGGCGGTGGTTGCGGGTGTAACTGATGAAATACCTTTGCAAGGAAAAATCCAAGCCAGTCAGGCGCTCCCCCTTATGGGTGATGTTACTGGCGGCCCTATTATGCAGTTTGCCTTTGACAGCAGCCATTTTGCCTGAGGATCAAGTCGATAGTTTATATCATTCCTATGAAGGTGGTGGAGTATCTATCAACGGACCTTCTGTCACTGCACGTAGTGAGGTTGGAAAAAACACCTCCATGTCTGCTCATTATTATGTCGACTCCATTAGCAGTGCCTCAATCGATGTAGAAACCTTTGCCAGTCCTTATACTGAAAGGCGGGAAGAATACAGTATCAGTATGGAGCACATAAATGACAATTCCAATGTGAGCCTGGCCTACACGTCCAGCGAGGAAAGCGATTATGTGGCGGGTAGTTATCACCTGGGGATAAGTCACAGTATTTTTGGTGATCTGACGACGGTTTCACTGGGTTATTCTCGCGGTTTTGATTCGGTACGACGGAATATTTACGATACATCGGGGCCGGTAAAATACAAGCAGGGCTCAGCAATCGTGGGATCGGTGGATCGGCACCAATTTCGGTTCGGCGTAACGCAAATATTAAGCAAAAACCTTATCGCTAACCTGGGATTAGAGGTGATTACCGACGAAGGGTACTTGAATAATCCTTACCGAAGTGTATTTTATCGAGATGCCAGTTTGGCGGTATTAACAACCACGGAGCAGTATCCTGGTACTCGAACCAGTAGTGCCGTGTCGCTACGGGCCCGATATCATTTGCCCTGGCGGGCAGCCATGAAATTCGAAGTACGCTCTTATACCGATTCCTGGGACATTCGGGCCAATATGTTTGACCTGGGTTTTACTCAGCCCCTGGGACAAACGCTCATTATGGATTTTCATTTTCGGCAATATTCTCAGGGTGCTGCTTCCTTTTATAGCAACTACTTTGATTCTAAAAAAGTGTTTATGGCGCGTGACAAGGAATTGAGCTCATTTAGCAGTACCACAATAGGCGGCGGCGTTTCTTACGAGTTTATGAATCAAGGCTGGTGGAAATTCGACAAGGGTACGGTTAATACATCGTTGGATTTGGTTCGTTTTGACTATGACAACTATCGTGATGTCCGGGATGTGAGCCTGGCCGACGAATCTCAAATAGTCAATGCGCCCCGGTACAGTTTTACCGCAAAAATATTACAAATCTATATGTCTTTGTGGTATTGAATGCTGTTATTTGAGACTTAAGCAACCGGGTTTTTTTGATTTAATATGAATGGTCGGAGTGTAAAACAGTGAGTAATAAAATCAAATCAACATTGCGCCTTTCACTGGTTCTGGCGCTAAGCATGTTGGCAGTGAGTTCCGCGCTGGCAGCGGACAATTCCAAAAAAGCGCAAACTTTAGACGGTAAAGTTCAAGCTTTGAAGAAAGAAGTGTTGGAATTGAATAAGGAACTATTCATTCTGGAGGAAGAGTTGTTGTTTCCAAGCAGTACCCAAGTCGCTGTATTTTTGTCAGCGGATGTAGGTAATTTTTTTCGTTTGGACTCGGTGCAGCTGAAATTGGATGATAAAGTAGTGACCAACTACCTCTATACCAAGCAGGAAACCGATGCTCTGGGACGAGGAGGCGTGCAACGATTATGGATGGGGAATGTAAAGAAGGGGCGTCGCGAATTGGTGGCTACGTTTCGTGGTCCGGGTCCCAATGGGCGGGAGTATAAAAGAGCTACCACGTATGTGTTTCAAAAATCGGCGGGCACCAAATATATTGAGCTGAAAATCACCGATAGATCTCAAAAGTTACAGCCGGAATTTGTGGTTAAAGAATGGGAGTAAGGAGCTGAATACAGGGGCGGCTCTAGAGTTATGACTAAATCAATAATAGAAAAAACAATCAAATACTGGGGTATATTGTGTTTGTGTGTATTTATCTCGTCTGTACACGCGGAGTATTTTGATAAAAAAGAATTAGTGGTTGAAGACCCTTATTTTGGTGACGTGCTGTACGAATTTTATAACGGTAGTCACTTTGATGCCATCGTCAAACTTCAAGTGGCTCAAGATTTGGACAAAGTCCCCCACCATAAGCGTGACGTCGACATTTGGTTGGGTAGTATGTATTTGTCCTATGGTATGCATGTGGAAGCCGAAAAGGTATTTCGGCGGCTGACCAAACAAGGGATCTCTCCGGAAATACAGGATCGAGCCTGGTATCAAATTGCCAAGGTACGGTATCAAAAAGGTCTTTTTGAGGATGCTATCCGTGCTCTGGAGGAAATTCAGAAGGACATCCCAGACGAGTTAATGGGTGCCACGCAGCTGCAAAGAGCCAATGTGCTCATGGCACGTGGAGAGTACCAGCAGGCAGTACAAATGCTTAGTAAGTTTCCGGAGCGGGGGCAGTTTTCCCAGTATGTAAAATACAATATGGGAGTTGCTCTGTATCAGAGTCGACGGGAAGTGGAAGGTACGGATTATCTGGATGCCGTGGGGCGTCTGGAAAGTAACTTGCCGGAGCTGAAAGCGTTACGCGATAAGGCAAATATGGCCCTGGGGTTTGCCTTGTTAGCCAATGACAGTTACTCGAAAGCCAGAGCGTTTTTTCAGAGAGTCCGGCTTAGCGGCCCGTTTACTAATAAGGCATTGCTGGGTTTGGGTTGGAGCGAGGCATTCCAACAGGAATACCAGGCAGCCCTTGTGCCTTGGACTCGTTTGGCAGCGAAAGAGCGTTCGGACGGTGCAGTGTATGAAGCACTTCTGGCGGTTCCCTATGCATATGAGCGGTTGCAGGCTTACCGGCAATCCTTTGATGCCTATCAATCGGCCATCGCAATTTTTGAGGAAGATACGCAAAAGTTGGATAATGCGATTAAGGTGGTCAAAACCGGCGCCTTGTGGAAAAAGTTATTAAGCAATATTACCGAGTATGAAAATAAGATCAGTTGGGAGTTGTCGGATTTACCCAATAATGTTGAGGCGAGATTTTTGTACAATTTAGTGGCAACTAACAGCTTTCAGCAATCTATTGACAGCCTAAAACATTTACAATATTTGAAAAGCACATTGCGGAATCGGTCCTCGGATTTGGAGACGTTTCGCTACATCCTGAAAAGCCGAAAGGAAAATTACGAAAGCCGCCTGCCACAACTGGCACCGGAGAAAAATAATCATCGCGTCGCCGTGTTACGTGACGAGAGAAACTTTTACAAAGAAGAGTTGGATCGAATCGAGAGCGAAGGGGATTTGCGGGCACTGGCTACTCCGGCAGAGCGGATCTCAATCGGTCGTTTGGATAAAATTCAAGATTTCCTTCGACGTAACAAATCAATAATGCCTAAGGATCAGTACAACCAAATGGCGGACAAGTTTCGCTTGTACAGCGGATTGCTGGAGTGGAGCATTGGCACAAACATTAAACCGCGTTTGTGGAAATTCAAGAGAGCATTAAGGGATTTGGATACGGAGCTTAATAAAACCATTACGCAGCAAAAAACTGTGAAGCGGGCCAAGGTGATGGCGCCGCGGCAGTTTGATGGGTACAGCAAGAAGATTGACAAATACAAGCGCCGTGTAACGCGTTTGGATAAAAGGGTAGACACTTTGATTGTTGCGCAAAAAGCGCAATTACAACAACAAGTGATTAACGAATTGAACTGGCTCAAGCAGCGTTTGCGGGGTTATCTGGATCAGGCCCATTTTGCGGTGGCGCATTTGCAAGATTTGGGTTCCAACCAATAGATGAGCGGGTGGGTTGGATAATGACAATACGGGGTAGGAAGATGGCTGGTGTTGAGTTCAAAACTGGCATAACGGGCGCAAAAGCGGCGCTGCAAATGATAATGCTGACTGTGGTGCTGATGGCAGTGCTGACGGCTTGTAAAAGTACCGGTGGTAAGAAAGAAGCCACTCTGGGGTCATTGTCTCAGGATGTTATTTTAGTAAAAGCGGAACCTTTGCCTCAAGCATCAGTACAGGAGGCCCGGCTCAGTTATCAACGTTTTTTGGAATCCACAGACAACCAGGAATTGCGTGCAAGAGCCATGGAGCGGCTCGCGGATTTGCAGTTAGAGCGTCAGCAGGAAAAACGTTCTGTTGCCGAGGAACGCAAGGTATTTACACCAACCACGAGTATCAACCAAAAAACGATTCCCAAACGCGAGCACGTGGAACCGGGGTTGAACAACAGGATGGTGTCTGCTGACGATGAAAACTATCAAAATGTTGCGGGTCAGTATGAAGAACTTATCAATCGTTTTCCTCATAGCAAAGATAATGAACGTATACTGTATCAGTTGGCCCGGGCATACGATTTGACCGGAGAGTCGGAAAAAGCTTTGGCGGCTTTGACTCACTTGATTCGGGATTTTCCTGAAACCAAGCGCATTGAAGAAGTGGAGTTTCGCCGTGGTGAAATTTTGTTTTCGTTGCGAAAATACAAAAAAGCTGTACAGGCCTACCGTGCCATTTTGCATAATCGACAGTCTGAATATTATGAGCGGGCCTTGTACAAACAGGGTTGGGCGCAGTTTAAGCTGAATCGCCTCGATGAGGCTTCGAAATATTTTTACCGCTTGCTGGATTATCATTTTCAAAATGGTAAACAATATGAGCAGTTCACTCGTAGTGAAAAAGAGATTTTAGACGATACTTTTCGCGTCGTCAGTTTGTCACATTCATATCAACAAGGGTCTGAATCCATTCAGCGTTTTTCACGTAAGTTTGGCCAAAAACCTTACGAGCACATATTATACGAACGTTTAAGCGAGTTGTATTTGCGGCAGGATCGAACCGAAGACGCCGCGGCCACTTTAAAATCCTACACGGCGCGTTTTCCAAGTTCCGTGCAAGCACCATTATTTTTTGTAAAAGTGATAGAGATATTTGAGAAGGGTGGATTTCCCAAAGCGGTCACTGAGGCCAAGGAAGAGTTTGTAAGTCAATACGGCATTGGCAAGCCCTTCTGGTCGCGCCAAGACAGGGAATTACTAGGGACTATCAGCCCGCATATCAAGAAAAACATTGAGGATTTGGCGGAGCACTACTTGGCTTTGGGTCTCAAGGATAGCGGTGTGGGTAATTTGAAAAATGCTATTCATTGGTATAGAGAATACATTCGTTCTTTCCCGCGGGATCAGAAAGCGGCGGAGATGAATTTTCTACTGGCGGAAAGTCTGCTTGCAGTGGGGGATTACGGTGCTGCCGCTTCGGAATTTGAAAAGACTTCGTACAATTACAGCGCGTTTGATAAAAGTGCCGAGGCGGGTTATGCCGCCATACTTGCTTACAAAAAGCAATTAAGTGAAATGCGCGATGATCGGGCGCGACAAGATAAGCAAATGGAAATTATCACCGCGTCTTTGAATTTTTCTGATCACTATCCGGAGGATAAGCGCGTACCGACGGTTTTGCTTAAGGTGGCGGAGGATTTCGTCAATTTAAAACAATATAAAGATGCGATTACGGTGGGGATGCGCCTGACAAAGCTGAAAGAAAAACAGCCGGGAGAGCATAAAAAACTGTACTTGAAGTCCTGGGCAATATTGGCGGCATCCTATTTTGAGTTGAAAGACTATGAGGCAGCGGAAAGCGCCACCCTAAAGCGTTTAGCCTTGGGTGAACGTAATGACCCTGATCGTAATGACCACATTGAGCGATTGGCTGCGGCGGTATATCAGCAGGGTGATGCTGCACGGCAAGCCGGTGATGCAGAACTGGCAGCGAAACATTTTTTACGCATTGCCGATCTGGCGCCGGGCGCTTCCATCCGGGTAACCGCAGAGTACGATGCTGCAGTGGTGCTGGCAAAGTCGGAAAACTGGGATAGATCGATCCCCGTGTTTAACCGGTTTTTGCAGTTATATCCTTATCACGAGTTTGCGGGTAATATCACCCGGTATCTCGCCTTGGCTTATGAGAAGACTGGAAAATTGACCAATGCAGCGGCAGTGTATGTGGATATTTATCGTAGGGAGAAAGATCCGGAGAAAAAACGCCTGATGATCCTGCAAACCGCCGATATGTATGAAAAAGTCAAAAAAATAGACATGCTGGTAGGGATATATAAAGAATACATCTCTTTGTTCCCAGACCCTACAGAAGAGGCAGTGGAAACTCGGTTGAAACTCGCGGACATATATAAAGCACAGTCGAAGTTGAATAAACGCCGTTATTGGTTGAATGAGATTATTACTGCGGATAAAGATGGAAAAAGCACAGAACGTACACGCTTTCTCGCCGCCAATGCAACCCTGGAACTGGCGGAGCCCACGTTCAAGAAATACCAAAACGTTAAATTGGTACTACCTCTAAAAGAAAACCTGAAAAAGAAGAAAAAGTTGCTGAATTTGACCATAGAAGCTTATACCAACGCTGCAAACTACGGTGTGCAAAAGATTACCACCGCATCGACTTATCGCATTGCCGAAGTTTATAGGGACTTCAGTAGAGGCTTGTTTGATTCAGAGCGGCCTAAAGGATTAAGTCCGGAAGAATTGGAAGAGTACGATTTATTGATTGAAGAACAGGCATATCCATTTGAGGAAAAAGCCATCAAGATTCATGAAACCAACACAGGTAGAGCTTCTGATGGTGTGTACGATGAATGGGTGGAAAAAAGTTTTTCGGCTTTGAAAAAATTGAATCCGGTAAGGTATGGTAAGACCGAGCGCAGTGATGTGTATGCGGTTAACATGAACTGATTGGGGTAGATGATATGAGGTCAATGGTGGTGAACCCGTTTAAATCCGTTTCGATTATTGTGCTTATTTCCATTGCTGGGCTAGGCTTGCCTGTAACGTTGCAGGCAGAAACACGTATCGAGTTGGAGGAGATCAAGGTTCGGGGGGCTACTGAATTACCCAAAGTGTTGTATATAGTGCCGTGGAAAAAAACCGAGATGGATACTAAACCGGTGGAGCTTAATACCATGGTAGAAGAAGTCATGTCACCTGTGGACAGAGATGTACTACAGCGGCAAGTGGAGTTTTATGAGAAGCACGAACTCGGGCAGTAATATATCGCAGTAACAAATCAGCTGATCCGGTCACGTCTTTTGGTTATTTTTCATCAAAACCCAAATTATAGGTAGTGTGCCAACGACAAGCATCAGAGCGGCCGGAGCTGCCAGCTCCAACATTTCCTCGCTGGCCTCTATCCAGATACGCACAGGCAAGGTATCAAAACCCGTAGGACGCAATATGAGAGTGGCGGGTAATTCTTTCAAAGCGTCGATAAAGACCAACACCCAGGCTGTGGCCATACCGGAACGTATCATTGGTAAAATCACCAACCACAGGTTTTCCAGGGGGCCCGCCCCTAGGTTTCGACCCGCTTGCTCTATGGACGGTGTCAGTTGTTGCAAGGTGGCATCTTGAGACTGTACCGCCAGAGGTAGAAATCGTACCACCAGAGCCAGTATTAATGCCGTCATCCCTCCGTATAGCACGGGAAGCTGGGCCAGTATAAAGCTAATAATGCCCAGGGCGATAACCGGACCGGGCAACACAAATCCTACACTGGAAAGTTGTAGGATCAGGCTGCTGCCCATGGATCTCTTTCTGGCATTGTAGAATGCAATAGGAAAGGCGCAGATCACCGCCGCCGTTGCTGCTAATATAGCTACGGTGATTGAGTTGGTGGTATAGGTCCAGAATTCCCTGTCAATGGCATCCTGCAACCAGGCATCCAGGCTCCAGTGTAACATCCACGCCAGTGGCAGAATAAACGCAAACAGGGTGATAAGACCCAACCAAAACCAAATTAATACGGTGACGGTGGTGGACGTTTTTTGAGGTATATGGCGACGGGCCTGCCGAGCGCTGTAGTAGCGTTGCTGGGCTCGGAAAAACCGCTCTGTCACCAGAAAGGTGAGGCTGAGCAGTACCAGAACCATAGACAACCCGGCGGCTCCTTGGTAGTCAAAACGGCCGCTCATTTGTAGATAAATACTCAGGGTAAATGTTTGGTACTGCAGCATGCTGACTGCTCCGAAATCAGACAAAACATGCAGCACGGCTACTGCCAGACCGGCGGCGATAGCCGGGCGTAACAAGGGCAAATTGATTTGAAAAAACACCTGCAATTTGTTGGCGCCTTGAATCCTGGCCGCTTCCTCCAAAGTGCGAGTGGAGTGCGACAATGCTGAGCGGGCCATCAGGAACACATAGGAAAATCCAGCCAAGGACAACACCAGGGTGGCGCCGCCTATATTGTAAATATCAGGAGTCGCTGTATTTGCCCCCATTATGAAATGCCAGAAACGGCCGAGCCAACCGTCGTCTTCCAGGATGCTGGTGTAGATATGGGCAAATACGTATGTAGGGATGGTGAGGGGCAGAATCATAAGCCATGCAGCAATTTCCCGCCCCGGAAACTCATAGCGGGCTATCCACCACGCAGCACTAACGCCTAAAATGAAACATCCAATAGCTACCAAGAGCGCTAGTGCCAGAGTGTTCCAAAGCAATTCCGGCAAGCGTTTAGACCATAACCCGGCCCATTGGGAGGCATCCAGTTGCAGGCTATTGTAGATTACAAACAGCAACGGTATGGCCGCCAGAAATACTACGGCGATGGCAGTGATGGCCAAAGGGCCAAGTTTTTTGTTAGTCATTTCGTTACAACATGCCTGAGCAATTGCCCGTAAGAGCAATCGCTCCATAAAATTTTCGGCTAAATTCTATAGCAGATACCTGCCTATGGCATGCCCACCGCCTCCAGAAGATCAATGGTTGCATTGCGCTGAGTACCTAATTGGTACATGGGGATGTCGGCTACTTTGTAACTCCCGGCAGCGGGTACTTCGGCGCTTGCCGCTACACCCTTGCGAGTAGGGTATTCGCGATTCTCTTCGGCGAATTGTTGCTGTCCCTGCTCGGACACCAGGTATTCAACCAGTTTCTGTGCCAGTTGTTTTTTCTTGCTGTGTTTGGAAATGGCAATTCCCGCAACATTCCAGGCGACACCCATACCGTCTTTACCCTGATCAGGAATAAGAACGGAGACAGGATCTTTGGGGTGTTTAGCCAGATGCCGATAGACATAGTAGTGGTTGACCAGTCCAATGCTTTTCTTACCGGAGGCAACCGCTTTGACGATTTTGCTGTGTTTGTCAAAAACCTTGCCGTCTACATTGGATTTCATGCCTTCCAGCCAAGCTTGGGTTCTCTTTTTGCCCGCTGCCAGCATATAGACGGTAGCTCCGGCTATATAGCTTTCGTTGGTGCTGTTGGTAATAGCCAGTTTGTTTTTAAACTCCGGCTTTGCCAGGTCAAACACCGACTGGACAGCTTTGGCTGATTTGCTTTTGCTGTTCACTACTAACACCCGGGCACGTGCCGACAGACCCACCCAGGTTTTGTCTTTAGCGGCGTAGTTGGACGGTATGGGTTCCAGAGCACTGTCCGGCAATATGGCAAACAGGCCAAGATCACTGCCTTTTTGCAATGTACCCGCGTCATTACTGAGAAACAGGTCAGCCTGGGTGCGCTTGCCTTCCGTGCGGAGTTTGTTGAGTAGACCGGTGGATTTTCCGGAATGCAATTGGACTTGGATACCGGTTTCCTGGGTAAAGTGTTCAATGACGGGTTTGACAAACTTGTCACTACGCCCGGAAAACACGGTCAGAGTATCGGCAGCATGGGCAAGGTTGCTCCCGATTAGGGAAAGTGTAACGGCAAAAAATTGACGCATATTCATTTCAGGCTTCCTTCAATTTTGCAATCTTAATCTAAATGATAATCATTATCATTTAGAAATGCAAACCCTTATTTAAAATATTGATTAAACAGCCCTTATCGGACTGCCTTTTTTACTAAAGCCCCAATTGTAAGTCCTTGAACAGAAATGGAAAAAATGACTATTGCGTAGGTGATGGCCAGAATAACATCACGTTCGGGTCCAGCAGGGATGGAAAGAGCTAAAGCCACAGAAATACCTCCGCGCAATCCTCCCCAGGTGAGAATTTTGATCACATGAGGGCTGAATTCTTGTTTCATACGCAAAATATTGATGGGCACGCCCACGCTGATAAAACGAGCCAGCAGGATGAGTGGAATGAGGATCAACGCCGCAATAAAGTGATTCTGGGTAAAGCTCAGGATCAACACTTCAAGGCCTATCAGCACAAACAGAACGGCGTTGAGGATTTCGTCCATTAACTCCCAAAAGGTGTCCAGGTGTTCCCGGGTTTTTTCTGACATGGCGAAATTGCGGCCGTGGTTGCCAATGAGAAGACCGGCTACCACCATAGCAATGGGGCCGGAGACATGGATGGCACTGGCCATGGCGTAGCCCCCCATGACCAGAGCCAGAGTGAGTAACACTTCGACTTGATAGTTATCCACACTTTTGATCATTTGATAGGTACCATAACCGATTAGCAGGCCAAATACTGCACCGCCGACGGCTTCTTCCAAAAACAACAAGGCGATGTGCCCGGCATCCGCTTGTTGAGCGCCGGTGGCTATTCCCAGTAGAACGATAAACACGACGACAGCCACACCGTCATTAAATAAGGATTCTCCCGCAATCTTCATTTCCAGTGATTTGGGAGCTCCAATGTTTTTTAGTATACCTAATACGGCGATGGGGTCTGTGGGGGAGATCAAGGCGCCAAATAACAGGCAATACATAAAAGATATCTGCATCCCCAGCCAGGACAAAACGTAGAAACTGATGCCGCCCACAAGAAAGGTGGACGTAAGGGTGCCAATGGAAGCGAGGCTGGCGATTACCCATTTTTGTTTGGCCATGTCATTAATGTTGACGTGCAAGGCACCTGCGAATAGCAAAAAACTCAGCATGCCGTGCATAAGCGTTGTATTGAAATCAATTTTATTCAGTAGTTGCCGCGTGTGTTCCGCCGTGCTAATCACGTTGAAATTCCCCAACACGATTAAAACTAAGGAAAAGAATAATGCGATGAGCATCAATCCTATGGTGGTTGGCAGTTTGATATATCGATAATTGATATAGCTGAAAACCGCAGAGACAGTAATCAAAAGTGCAGCAATATTAAGAATTTCCATGATTTTTCGTTTTATTTAGCGGTAGTTATTCAAAGTTTATCAGGCCAGGTAAAACCGAGGGAGCATTATAAACTGATCCGGGGGTAACTGCCTAATCCGTAACGATTAGGTCAGGTGCTGTATCAGCTGTGGTTGCTGCTGTAGTGGATGGCGTAGTTGATGGTGATGATATAACAAAGCATGCTGCCAAAATGGGTTCCCATTAAGGCGTTAAAGGGGCCGGCAGGTGATGGAAAATGCCCTTTTATATAGCACAGCCCCAGCCCGACCACCGATATCAAAGTAAAGGACAGATTAAATCCCGCTAAAAACAATACTATGCCCGCAAATTGCGGGTGCAACAATAGCACGGCTGCGCTGAAAATCAGACTGGCAATATGGGTAAGGCTTACAGGTAATGTTTGCATGGATACTGTGTAAGCAACCTATGTGCCGGGTTTTAGCTGTACCTCGGCGTGGTACAGGCCGCCTGTGGCTGTCACAGCAAGTTTGCACTGCTGTGACAATGTGGTTTGTCGATAAAAGTTTCTAATATTTAGTTGGTTATGGTGTCGAGCGTGGTAATGGGACGCGGCTCATGGTTTAAAGTGGCAGGTAAACTGCTATTACCAAAACATAAAACAAGAGATGGAATTAAGCGGAGGATTAGATAATGGGAATGGATTCCAAACAGCAGTCAAAAATCGTAACGGTGCGTAGCCCCAATACCGTTCATACCCAACAAGGGTTACCTTATTTCGTCGGTTTGTCTGAGGATACTGCGGGGACTAAAGGCATATCTATGAATTTGGTGGTCATACCGCCGGGGGCAACTGCCAAAGCACATATTCACAAAACCTTCGAGACAGGCATTTATGTTCTGGAAGGCCGGGTTGAAACCCGGTATGGCGATAACTTAGAGCATTCGGTCATCAACCAGGCAGGGGATTTTGTGTTTATTCCGCCGGACTTGTTGCATCGGCCGACCAACCTAAACGCCGACGCTCCAGCCAAGGCCATAGTAGTGCGTAATGACGCCAATGAGTTTGAAGATGTTATCGTCCCTGACGATTTTGCGGAAGCCTGCTAGTTGAATCATTCGTTGTGTGGGTGTTGTATAAAGCGGTAATGCGGTAAAGCGGTAAAGCGGTAAAGCGGTAAAGCGGTAAAGTGGTAAAGTGGTAAAGTGGTAAAGTGGTAATGCGGTAATGCGGTAAAGTGGTAATGCGGTAAAGTGGTAATGCGGTAAAGTGGTAAAGCGGTAAAGCGGTAATGCGGTAAAGCGGTAAAGCGGTAAAGCGGTAAAGCGGTAAAGCGGTAAAGCGGTAAAGCGGTAAAGCGGTAAAGCGGTAAAGCGGTAAAGCGGTAAAGCGGTAAAGCGGTAAAGCAGTTTGGCGATATGTTGTATTGATGTGAGACGGGCAGTATCGGTTGTATGCAGTATCTGTAGTTAAAGAAGTACCCAAGGTAGTAACTGTAGTGATGTGAAGTACGGTGGTCACCGTCTACAAGCAGCGCAGGGATGCGCGATTTTACCAGGATGGTTGCTTGTAGGCGGTGACTATTGTGCTCTTTTCGTGCATGGCTCCTTTTATTTGTGGGAGGCCAACTCCGGTAGATCCCCGCTCAATCCCATAGCGTGACGAATAATCCGGTTTTTTAACGGTGTGGCTGCATCCGCCGCATTTAAGCCCCAGTTTCTTGCCAGATGCAATAGAGCGTTGTTATTGCTGAACAGGTATTTGAATCCGCTCATTGCCGCTTGCATGCCGTGGTTTTCCCCTTTGCGCCAGCGCTCGTAGCGCCTTAAGGTTTTATAGTGGGAAAAGCCGTTTGCTTGTGTGATGACCTGGGCCAAGGCGGTGGCGTCAGCCAGTCCCAGGTTGACTCCCTGTCCGGCCAAGGGATGTATGGTATGGGCGGCATCACCGATCAGTGCGAGGTGAGGTAGTACATACTGTTTCGCGTGTCGACTCATCAGTGGAAATGTTGCCCTGGGGCCCGATTCCACAATGGGGCCCAGTTTGTTCTCAAATGCTTGTTGCAGTTCTGCGTTAAAATCCTGCGTTTCCATTTCCATTAGAGCGTTGGCGTGATTTGGGCTGGTGCTCCAGACAATGGAGCTGTAACCCTTGCCCAGAGGCAAAAAGGCCAGGGGTCCGCTGGGTCGAAATATTTGCCAGGCCGTTTCTTTGTGAGGTTGTTCCGTGCGTACCGTGCAGACGCAAGCGGTTTGATGATAATCATGTTGTGTTTGAGATATCCCTGCTTGTTGTCGTACCCAGGACTGAGCTCCGTCAGCGCCAACGATCAAAGCGGTACGCAGGGTTTGTCCGCTTTCCAAACCCACTTCATAGCCATCCGAGAGTTTGCGCAATTGTTGTGGGCGATCAGGGCAAAATAGGGTGATGCAGTCTAAGGATTCCGCTTTGCGAAACAAAGCCCATTGCATGACCCGATTTTCAATAATGTGGCCGAGAGTGGCTTCTCCGATCTGTGCGCTGTCAAAATGGATGGCGCCTGAGCCGCCGGCATCCCAGACAAACATTTCTCGAAAGGGACAGATGCGTTTGGATTCCAGTATCGGCCATACATCCAGATTGCGAAAAATACGCTCGGAGGCGCGAGTGATGGCGCTGACTCGCAAATCGAAATCGGTATCCATTGGTTCTTGCGGTTGTTGTCCTTCAACCAGGGCGACGGAGAGTCCACTGGAATTCAAGGCGCAGGCCAGGGTGGTGCCCACCATGCCGCCGCCGATTATCACAATATCGAAATGATGATGTGATGGCGAATTCATAAGGGCAGGCCTCTAGCCAGCCTGGGTAATCGTCCTGCGACTCCCATGGTGTGTTTGCTAAATTGGCGTTTCAGCGGTGGAAGTAAGTCCATGCCAATCAGTCCGAGGTTACGCGCCAGGGACAAGGGCTTGAAACGGTTGGAAAAAAGCCGTACTAAAGTGTCTGTCAGAGTGATAATGTGATTTTGGTCTTTTTGGCGCCATTGTGCATATTGTTTCAGGGTTTCCAAAGAGCCTATATCCTGGTCGTTGTGCCGGGCGTCCACAATCACTTGGGCTAATGTGGCCACATCACGCAAGCCAAGGTTAAAACCCTGGCCTGCAATCGGATGCAGGGTATGGGCTGCATTGCCAATCAATGCTATTCGGGGGCGAATTTGTTCACAGGCCTGAGTCAGACGCAAAGGGTAGGCTTCACGCTTTCCGGTTTTAATCAATTGTCCCAGACGATTACCGAATGCCTGTTGCAGTTGCTGCAGGAAGTCGGTGTCTGGCAATGCCATCACGGCCTCCACATCTCTTTGATTGTGAGTCCATACCAGGGAGTAGCGTTCAACGCCCATGGGTAACAACGCTAACGGACCTTGTGGGGTGAAGCGTTCATAGGCTGTATGAGCTTGAGGGTGGGAGCAACTGATATTCGCAATGACAGCGCTTTGGTGGTATTCCCGCTGCTTGACCTCGATGTTGCACAGGGTTCTTACTGAGGATTGGCCGCCGTCGGCGGCAACCAGGAGTCGGGTTTTCACGGATTGACCATTATCCAGCTTGAGGTGTGCCATGTCATCGTTCCGTTTATAGC